>DATFCO010000021.1:0-8421 GCA_035253005.1 Rhodanobacteraceae bacterium | reverse complement strand
GCGAGCCCTGCTTCCCAGGGCGTCATGTCCTCATCCATGTCCTGACCGTAGAGGTTCATGCCGGCTTCCAGCCGCAAGGTGTCTCGCGCGCCCAAGCCCGCCGGTGTTACACCCGTCGCTGCCAACGCATTCCACAGCGCGACCGCGTGCGTTTCCGGCACGATGATCTCGAAACCATCCTCGCCGGTGTAGCCGGTGCGCGCCACGAACAATTCCATCTCGCCCGGCCCGCGCGCTTCACCCGCCACGAACTTGCCCAGTTTCTCGATGCGCGCGCGGTCTTCGGCGTGCAGTAGCGACAACACTTTCTCGCGTGCGTGCGGCCCCTGCACCGCGATCATCGCCAGATCGGCGCGCTCGGTGACCGAAACGCCAAATGGCTGCGCTTGCTGCTCGATCCACGCCAAATCCTTGTCGCGCGTGGCCGCATTCACCACCACGCGGAAGAAATCCTCCGACAGGAAATAGACGATCAGGTCGTCGATCACGCCGCCGCGCTCGTTCAACATGCACGAGTACAGCGCCTTGCCGGAGACCTTCAGCTTGTCCACGCTGTTGGCGAGCAGATTACGCAGGAATTCGCGCGTGTGGCTCCCGCGCAGGTCGACCACCGTCATGTGCGACACATCGAACATGCCGGCATCGCGGCGCACCGCGTGATGCTCTTCCAGTTGCGAACCGTAGTGCAGCGGCATGTCCCAGCCGCCGAAATCCACCATTTTCGCGCCCGCGGCGCGGTGGGTGGCGTTCAAGATCGTCTGCTTGGTCATCGGCTCGGCCGCGCGGCGGAAACGGGGATTATCGCTGCGCGCGGTTCGCGATCCAAGCAGGCGGACAAGCTGCTAAATTTGCGCGCATGGCCATAAGCGATTCCCGCACCGGCCGCGCGGAGTGGGTGCAGAGCGCGGGCAACGAGGGCGTGCTGCGCTTCAGCGGCGAGTGGACGCTGGCGCATTTCGCCGAGCTGGAAGCGCAACTGGATGCGCTGAAATCGCGCCTGCCGGAAATCCCGGACGTCGATTTCAACGACGTCGCGCGCATCGACACCGCCGGTGCCGGCCTGATCGCGGTCGCGCTGGGGCCGAAGACGCTGCAATGGCTGGCCGAGCACGATCGCGACGTGCCGCGCGAAATCCGTGGCCTGCTCGACACGGTCAGCGATGCCGTCGCCGAGATCTATGCCCATCCGCCCAAACCGCGGCGCGACCTTGGTTTCGTGGACATGATCGCGCGCATCGGTGCGGCGGTCGAATACGTCTGGGGACTGACGCTGGGCCTGCTTGGCTTCATCGGCCTCACGTTGGAAACCTTCGCGCGTACGGTGTTCATCCCGAAACGCTGGCGGGTCACGGCGCTGGTGCATCACATGGAGCAGACGGGACTGGATGCGGTGCCGATCGTGGTGCTGCTGTCCTTCCTGATCGGCGCGGTGATCGCCTTCCTCGGCGCGACCGCATTGCAGGCCTACGGCGCCACCGTTTTCACCGTCGATCTCGTTTCGTATTCGATCCTGCGCGAACTGGCGGTGCTGATCACCGCGATCCTAGTCGCCGGCCGCACGGCATCGGCGTACACCGCGCAGATCGGCTCGATGAAGGCCAACGAGGAAATCGACGCGATGCGCACGATGGGTCTCGACCCGATGGAGCAACTGGTGCTGCCGCGCGTGATGGCGCTGGTCACCATGCTGCCGCTGCTGACGTTCCTGTCGATGATCGCCGGCCTGCTGGGCGGCATGGCCGTGTGTGCGCTTTCGCTCGACATCAGCACCACGCAGTTCATCGCGACCTTCCAGGCCGATACCGAGATGCGGCACTTCTGGGTGGGAATCTCCAAAGCCCCGATCTTCGCCTTCCTAATTTCCACCATCGGCTGCCTGGAAGGCTTCAAGGTCGCGGGCAGTGCCGAGTCGGTCGGCCAGCGCACCACGTCGTCGGTGGTGCAATCGATTTTCCTGGTGATCCTGGTGGACGCGCTGGCGGCGATGTTCTTCATGGAGATGGGCTGGTGAAGACCGCTATCAACCAACGCACGGATCACGAAGTCGTGATCGAGGTGCGCGGGCTGCGCAGCCAGTTTGGCGATCAGGTCGTGCACGACAACCTCGATCTCGATGTCCATCGCGGCGAAATCCTCGGCGTGGTCGGCGGTTCCGGCACCGGCAAATCGGTGCTGATGCGCACCATCCTCGGCCTGCGCAAACCGGATGCGGGCACGGTGCGCGTGCTGGGCCAGGACCTGCATTCGCTCAACGGCGACGCACGCGTTGCGATCGAGCGCCGCATGGGCGTGCTGTTCCAGGATGGCGCGCTCTTTTCGTCATTGACGGTGAGCGAGAACATCCGGGTGCCGCTGCTGGAGCACACTTCGCTTTCTTTCCACGACGCGCAACGCGTGGCGGCGCTGAAGGTGGCGCTGGTGGGATTGCCCGCCGACGTGCGCCACAAATATCCGAGCGAACTGTCCGGCGGCACGCGCAAGCGCGCGGCGCTGGCGCGCGCACTGGCGCTGGATCCGGAAATCCTGTTCCTGGACGAACCGACTTCCGGTCTCGACCCGATTGCCGCGGCCGGCTTCGACGCGCTGATCAAGACGCTGCGCGACGCGCTGGGTCTCACCGTCATGATGAACACGCACGACCTGGATTCGCTGCACACCATCTGTGACCGCGTCGCGGTGCTGGCGCACAAGCGCGTGATCGTCACCGACTCGCTGGAAAAGGTGGAGCAGTACGACGACGACTGGGTGCGCGAATACTTCGGCGGTCCGCGCGGGCGCGCGGCGGAAGAAGCGCACGCGGCGGCGAGCGGTTAGCATAGGACGCGCATGGAAACAAAAGCCCATCACGTACTGATCGGCGCGTTCACCCTGGTGGTGATCGCCGCGGCGGTGGTGTTCGCGCTGTGGCTGGCGCGCACCAGTGTCAATCGTCAATACCACTACTACGATATCGTGTTCATGGAATCCGTCACCGGCCTCTCCAAGGGCGGCGCGGTCCAGTACAACGGCATCCAGGTCGGTGAGGTGTCGCAGTTGAAGCTGGACCCGCGCGATCCGCGCAAGGTGATCGCGCGCATCCGCGTCGCATCCGACACGCCGGTGAAAACCGATACGCGCGCCAAGCTCGGGCTGCTCGGCTTGACCGGCGTCGCCTTCATCCAGTTGACCGGCGGCAAACCGGGCAGCGCACCGCTGTTGCCCACGCCCGACGATCCCGTTCCCCAGATCCCGTCCGAGAGTTCCGCGCTGTCGCAACTGCTGAATTCCGGCGCCGACATCGTCACCACCTTGAACGGCATCCTCGCCAAGGCCGACTCGCTGCTTTCGCAAGAGAACATCGACCGCATCAACCGCACGCTGGCGCACCTCGACCAGACGATGGGCGCGGTGGCCGACGAGCGCGACGACATCCGCACGCTGCTGCAGCAGGCGACCGCGGCATCCAAGGAATTGAACGAGACCCTGCACAGCACCAACGCGCTGGTGAACAACCAGGGCAAGGCCACGCTGGACAGCGCGCGCGCCGCGCTGGCCTCGCTGCAGCACACCTCCGAAACGCTGGACAAGCTGCTGGCCGAGAACCGCGGCTCGCTGCAATCGGGTCTGGAAGGCGTGTCGCAACTGGGGCCCGCCTTGCGCGAGTTGCGGGGCACGCTGCGCGACATCCGCGGGCTGACGCAGAAGCTGCAAGGCAATCCGGCCGGTTATCTGCTGGGCCGTGATCGTCCGCAGGAATTCGACCCTGGGAAACAGAAGTGAATCGGGAATCGGGAATCGGGAATCGGGAATCGGAAAAGATCGTAACAACTTCGTCATTCCGGGGCCGCGCGCAGCGCGGAACCCGGAATCCAGTGACTTTGCTTTTCAAAGACACTGGATTCCCGCTTTCGCGGGAATGACGGTGCAAAGCAATGGATCGCCATGAACATCCGCATCCAAAATCTGGTTGGTTGGCTTGGCCTCATAATCGCTCTGGCGCTTGCGTCATGCTCCATCCTGCCGCCCGCCGAATCGCCCAACATTTACGTGCTGCCGCAATCGCGCGTCGCGCAGACGGAAAACGGCGCGCCGCAACTGCCTTGGCAGTTGCGCGTGGACACGCCGGAAGCCAATGGTTTGCTGTCCGGCAGCGGCATCGTGGTGATGCCCGAACCCGGCCGCATCACCGTTTACAAGGACGCGCGCTGGAGCGACGGCGCGCCGCTGCTGCTGCGCGAGCGTTTGATCGACGCGTTCCTCGACACGCACCGCCTGCCCGCGGTCACCAGCGAAGACGATTCGATGCGCGCGGATTTCGTGCTGGCCGGCGACCTGCGCGCGTTCCAGACCGAATACCGCAACGGCTCGCCAGTGGTGGTGGTGCGCTTCGACGCGCAACTGCGCCGCGGCGGCGCGCGCGACGTGCTGGCCGCGCGCAGTTTCGAAGTGACCGCAACGCCCTCAGGCGTCGCCGTGCCGCAAGTGGTGCAGGCCTTCGGCCAAGCCTGCGATCAGTTGAGCGCGCAGGTGGTGCAATGGACGCTGGCGCAGGGGCAGCAGGCGTATAAGTCTCAAGCCAAATGACGTAGTGCGCCAATGCGAGACTTGGAAGAGGACAAGAGCGACAAGCCGGCCAACGTATGGGTGCGTGTTGGCGCGTTTGCCTTTCTGGCTGCTCTGGTTCTCGCTGAACGCTATTACGGACCCCACTTACATCTACTGGATCTGAAACTCAGTACGCCGGTCCTCGCGTTGCTCTGCTTGGCTATGAGCGGTTTCTTGGCCGCAAAGGCCATCCGAGGTTTTCGCAACGGCGCCATCTCCGGCGATTACACACCGATGCAGTACAAGCGATCAGAGAACCCGCTCGGGTTCTGGTTTATCGTCATATTTGATGGCGGAGGCGCCGTATTTTTAATCGTGGCCGTTGTTGCTATGTTGCTTGGCTTTCAATGACGCACAAATCGGTCGTGAAGCAAATTAGTCGAAAGCTCGTCATTCCCGCGAAAGCGGGAATCCAGCGACTCTTAAGCGACTAAAGCAAAGTCACTGGATTCCGGATCGCCGCTGCGCGGCGTCCGGAATGACGGCACCACGCGTCGGTGGTTATTGCCCCACTGGATACACCGGCGCCGCATCCAGCGCCGCGGCGCAGACTTCCGCCAGTTCCAGCACTCGCAGATCCGATCCCGGCGCACCGACGAATTGCATGCCGACCGGCAATCCATCGGGCAACGTTCCCATCGGAATGCTGACCGCGGGACAGCCCGAAAGCGATGCGAACGCGGTGAGGTCGGCCTGTGAATCCGGCGCACGTTCGCCCAACGGAAACGCGCCCTGCGGCGTGGTCGGCATCACCAGCACATCCACGCGCGCGAATACGCGCCGCGCTTTCAGCACCGCGAAGTCGATGGTGCGGTCCGCGGCCACGTAATCGGCCGCCGATTTCCTTGCGGCAAACTCCAGCATCTTGCGGAACGCGGGCGAGGCCTGATCGATATCGTCCGCGAAGGTGTTCAACATCTCCGCTTCCATCAGCAGCAAGCCGGCGCGGCGCATCTTCGGCCACGGCCAGTCAGAAAAATCCAGCGCGACGCGTTCGCCCAGTTCGTGTTGCAGCTTCGCCAGTGCGGCCTCGAACACTTCGATCACTGCCGGCTCCAAACCCGCTGACGAAAGATCGGGCAGCAGCCCGGTGCGCAACGCGCCCGGCTCCCAATCCGGCGGAGACAAAGCGACACGCCGGCGGCGCGAACGCGGATCGTCGGCGTCGTAACCGGCCAGTACGTGCAGCAGCACGGCCAGATCGCCGACCTCGCGCGCGATCAAACCGACGGCGTCCAACCGGCGCGCCGCGGGCACCAGGCCGCGCGCGGAGATTTCGCCGTGCGTCGGTTTCAGCGCACACACGCCGCAATAGCTCGCGGGAATGCGGACCGAACCCAGCGTGTCGGAACCGATCGCCGCGGTCGCCAGGCCTGCCGCGACCGCCGCCGCCGAACCGCCGGACGATCCGCCCGCCGTGTATCCATGCCGAAACGGATTGTGCGTCGGCCCGAAATGCGGATTGTCGGTGACCGCGCCGAGCGCGCCTTCGTCCAGATTGGTCTTGCCGATCAGCACCGCGCCGGCCGCGCGCAGCTTGGCGACCACGTGCGAATCCTGCTGCGCGATGTTCGCCTTGCGCGAAACGAGACCCGCCGTCGTCGGATAACCGGCGACATCGAGATTATCCTTGACCGCTACGGCTACGCCATCCAGCCGGCCGATCGGACCTTCGCGGCGGCGATGCTCGGCCGCTTGCGCCTGCTCGCGCACCAGCGCCGGACGCACATCGAGAAATGCATGCAGTTGCGGATCGATTCGCGCGATCGCATCCAGATGGATTTCGCAAAGCTGCCGCGGATCGACCTGGCCGGTCGCCAGCCAGTGCAGCGTGCGGCACATGCCCGCGCCACGAATGCTTTCCGCCGGAATCGAAACGGCTGCGTCCATTGCTCCTCCCCTTGAATCCAGCGGCGATTATGGCGAAGGCATGCAGAAAACGCATGTTGCATTGCCCGCCCGCGCGTTCCCCGCGACAATCGAGCCCATGAGCGAAAGAGACGTCATGGAATACGACGTGGTCGTGGTCGGCGCTGGGCCCGCGGGCTTGAGCCTGGCGATCCGCCTGAAACAGCTCGACGCCAACGTGCGCGTCTGCGTGCTGGAAAAGGCATCGACCATCGGCGGGCAAATCCTTTCCGGTGCGGTGATCGAACCCGCGCCATTGGATGCGCTGCTGCCGGAGTGGCGAAAAAATCCGCCGCCAATCTGCGTGCCCGCGAAGGAAGACGAGTTCTGGCTGCTCTCGAAAACCGGCGGGCGCAAGCTGCCGCTCGCACCGGGCATGAAGAACCACGGCAATTTCATCGTGTCGCTGGGCGCGATGTGCGCGTGGCTCAGCCCGCAGGCCGAGGCGCTCGGCGTGGAAGTGTTCCCGGGTTTCGCCGCAGCGGACGCCTTGTTCGACGAACACGGCGCGGTGATCGGCGTGCGCACCGGCGACATGGGCGTGGCGAAGGACGGTTCGCACAAGCCGGGTTACACGCCCGGCGTGGACATCCACGCGAAAGTCACCGTGCTCGCCGAAGGCGCGCGCGGCAGCCTGACCAAACAACTGATCAAGCGTTTCGATCTGGCGAAGGATTCCGATCCGCAAGGCTATTCGATCGGCATCAAGGAACTGTGGCAGGTGCATGCGGGGCGCGTGTCGACCGGCAAGATCGTGCACACGATCGGCTGGCCCGCCGATACCAGCACCTACGGCGGAAGCTTTTTGTATCACCTCGATCAGGACCGCATTGCGCTGGGTTACGTCAGCGGGCTGGATTACCGCGATCCGGAATACAAACCGTGGGAAGCCTTCCAGCAATGGAAGAATCATCCGATGGTGAAGCCACTGCTGGAAGGCGGACAAATCCTGTCCGCGGGTGCGCGCGCGATCGTCACGGGCGGCTGGCAATCACTGCCGAAAGTCGAGATGCCCGGCGCGATCCTGATCGGCGATACCGCGGGCCTGCTCAACGTGCCCAAGCTCAAGGGCACGCACCAGGCGATCAAGGGCGGCATGCTCGCCGCCGAGCACCTGGCCGCCAACGGTTACAAGGCGGAAGGTTTCGACGCCAAACTGCGCGCCTCCGATGTGATGGCGGAACTGAAACGCGTGCGCAATATCAAACCGGGTTTCAAGAAAGGCATGTGGTTCGGGCTCGCGAACGCCGCATGGGAAACCGCCACGGCGGGTCTGTCTCCGTGGACGCTGAAGAACAAGCCGGACTGGTGCTCGCTGGAAAAAATTGACAAATACGAAGAACCGAAGCGCGACTACTCGCCGCGCGAACTGCCGCCGCGCGACCGATTGGCCGGCGTGTACTTCGCGGCCACCACGCACGATGAAGACCAGCCCGTGCACCTGCACGTGCGCGACACCAGCATCTGCATCGACCGCTGCGTGCGTGAATACGACAACCCCTGCACGCGCTTCTGTCCCGCCGCGGTGTACGAGATCGTGGAGGACGCGAATGGCAAACGCTTGCAGATCAACGCGGCCAACTGCGTGCACTGCAAGACCTGCGACATCAAGGATCCTTACAAAATCATCGACTGGGTGCCGCCCGAAGGCGGTAGTGGCCCGAACTACCAGAATCTGTAGAACCGCATGACCCCACCACACATCGCACTCGTCACCGCGCGCGCGGCGCGCGGCCTGGACGAGGACATGCCGCCGCTGGAACGCGCTTTGCGCGAAGCCGATGCGCAGGTGACGGTCGCGGATTGGGACGACGATTCGGTCGAGTGGTCGCGTTTCGATCTCGCCCTGCTGCGTTCGACCTGGGACTACACGCAACGCGCCTCGGAATTCCTGGATTGGGCCCGTCGCGTTTCCGAATGCACGCGGCT
>DATFCO010000020.1:0-3387 GCA_035253005.1 Rhodanobacteraceae bacterium | reverse complement strand
GCCTTGCCGCGCGGCACCAGGTAATTGCGGCCATAGCCGGGCTTGACCTTGACCTTATCGCCGAGGCCGCCCAGGTTTTTCACTTTCTCCAGCAGAATGAGTTCCATTGAAATCTCCGATTCGTTAGCGCCGGAACTTGGCCCGACGCAACCGTTGTGGTTGTCCGAAACGACATGACGCTCCAAACGGAGCGTGCTGTTGATGAAGAGGCCGGCCATGGACGGCCGGTTTTGGTGTTTGAAAATCCCGAAACGCCGGACTGTCGTTTGCTTGGTTCGTGCGGCGATCAGGGACGATCGCTATACAAAATGATTATCGCTATAGGGCAGCAACGCCAGAAACCGCGCGCGATTCACCGCGTCGGCGAGCTGGCGCTGATACCGCGCCTTGGTGCCGGTGATGCGGCTGGGCACGATCTTGCCGGTCTCGGTGATGTACTGGCGCAGGACGTTGAGATCCTTGTAATCGATCTGCTTCACGCCCTCGGCGGTGAAGCGGCAGAACTTCTTGCGGCGGAAGAATTTGGACATGTCGATATCTCCGGATTCTGGTCGCGCTTACGCGGCTTCTTCGCGATCGGCGAACGCATCGCCGCCGAAGCCTTCGTCGTCGCGGCGGCGGGGCGACTTCTCGTCCTTGTCCTTGGCCTTCATGATCGGCGAAGGTTCGGTCTCGGCCGCGTCCATCTTCATCACCAGATGGCGCAGCACCGCGTCGTTGAAGCGGAAACCGGAAACCAGCTCATCGAGCGCCTTGGGGCCGCACTCGATGTTCAGCAGCGCGTAGTGCGCCTTGGCCAGATGCTGGATGGGATAGGCGAGCTGGCGGCGGCCCCAGTCCTCAACGCGATGAACCTTGCCGCCGTCGGCCTCGACCAGCGCCTTGTAGCGCTCGATCATGCCGGGCACCTGCTCGCTCTGGTCCGGATGGACCAGGAATACGATTTCATAGTGACGCATTGTGTTTTCCTTTCGGGTGTCGCCGCGGCTGTGCCGCGGCAGGCAGCCTCCCGACCGGAAACCGGAGGTGAGGCAAGGGTCTTCGCTCGCGTAGATCGCGCACGAAAGAGGCGGAATTTTAAAGGGTAACTTGCTGAAACTGCAAGCGGGTCAAACCGGCGCGTCGACCGTAAAGCTCTCCCCGCAACCACATTCGCCGGTGGCGTTGGGATTGTGGAACACGAACGAGGCGTTCAGGCCCTGCCGCTCGAAGTCGATCCGGGTGCCATCCACGAACGGCAGCGATTTGGGATCGACCACCACGCGCACGCCGTCCAGATCGAACACGCGGTCCTCGGCCGTAATGGTGTCGGTCAGATCGACGGTGTAGCCGAAGCCGGAACAACCGGTTTTCCGGATGCCGAAACGCACGCCCGCGGCGTGCGGATGCTTCGCGAGGTATTCGCGCATGCGCGCGGCGGCGGATTCGGTGAGCTGGATGGCCATGGGGTCGATTGTACTGCGTGCGCTGCGATGCTTCGCTATCATCGCCCGTTTGTAATCAAGTACGTTGCATTCTTAATGCGGCACAGACCACAAGGTTTCAAGATGGCCGACAGCAGGACGATTACGGTCAAACAGGCGCTCGTGGGGATGAGCGCCGGTGCGCGCGTCACGGTGCGCGGATGGGTGCGCACGCGGCGCGATTCCAAGGCCGGGCTGTCGTTCGTCAATCTTTCCGACGGCTCCTGCTTCGACACATTGCAGATCGTCGCGCCCGCGACGTTGCCTAATTATGCAAGCGAAGTGCAGCGGCTGACCGCCGGCGCCGCGATCGTCACGCAGGGCACGCTGGTGCCATCGCAAGGCAAGGGGCAGGCGTTCGAGTTGCAGGCCGAAGCGATCGAAGTGCTCGGTTTCGCGGACGACCCGGAAACCTATCCGATCCAGCCGAAACAGCATTCGCCGGAATTCCTGCGCGAAGTCGCGCACCTGCGCCCGCGCACCAACCTGTTCGGCGCGATCTCGCGCGTCCGACACACGATGATGATGGCGATTCATCGGCATCTGACCGATGAAGGTTTCTTCTGGGTCAACACGCCGATCATCACGACTTCGGACGCGGAAGGCGCGGGCGACCTGTTCCGCGTCTCTACGCTCGATCTCGCCAACCTGCCGCGCGATGACAAGGGTGCGATCGATTTCCGCAAGGATTTCTTCGCGCGGGAAGCATTCCTCACGGTGTCGGGACAATTGAACGTCGAGGCGTATTGCCTGGCCTTAAGCAAGGTCTACACCTTCGGCCCGACCTTCCGCGCCGAGAACTCCAACACACCGCGGCACCTCGCGGAGTTCTGGATGATCGAACCGGAGATCGCCTTCGCCGACTTGAACGACGACGCCGATTGCGCCGAGCAATTCCTGAAGGCGATCTTCAAGGCCGTGCTGGAAGAACGCGCCGACGACATGGCGTTCTTCGCCGAGCGTGTGCAGAAGGATGCGATCACGCGGCTTGAGAAGTTCATCGCTGCGCCCTTCGAGCGCATCGACTACACCGATGCGATCGCGATCCTCAAGAACGCGAAACAGAAATTCGAGTTCGCGGTCGAATGGGGTGTGGACTTGCAAACCGAACATGAGCGGTATCTCGCGGAACAACACGTCGGCCGTCCGGTCGTAGTGATGAACTACCCGGAGAAGATCAAGGCGTTCTACATGCGCTTGAACGACGACGAGAAGACGGTCGCGGCGATGGACGTGCTGGCACCGGGCATCGGCGAGATCATCGGCGGCTCGCAGCGCGAGGAGCGGCTGGATTATCTGGACCGCCGCATGGCACAGTTCGGTCTCGATCCCGCGCACTACCAGTGGTATCGCGACCTGCGCCGCTATGGCACGGTGCCGCACGCGGGTTTTGGATTGGGTTTCGAGCGACTGCTGGTTTACGTGTGCGGCTTGTCCAACATCCGCGACGCGATCCCCTACCCGCGCGCGCCGGGACACGCGGAATTCTGATTCGTGCTGCACCGTTTGTTCCACATCATTTTCGCACTCGCAGTGGTCGCGCTGCTCGCCGCCTGCGCGCATTCGGTGAAGTTGCCGTTGGTGCCGGTAGCGTTGCCTTCACTGGCCACCACGCCGCCACCCTCGCGCGACGACGCGATCAAGAAATTGCAAGCGGGTACGCCCTGCTGCAAGGCATGGGACAAGCTGCCGTTCGAAAGTCCGCTGCCGGCCAAGCCGAAGGATTACCTGTTCGACGCCAACAGTCCGGTGGCGGACATCGACGGCCGGCGCACGCATTTCCTGACCTTCGTGCTGCCGCCATTCGAGAAGCCCTACCGCGTGCTGTTCAAGGCCGAACCTTCCGCACGTCACCTGCAATCGAGTTACCTGTTCGCGCCCACCGTCACGGTGCTGGACGCGCAATTCGAGCCGCTGCGCAGCG
>DATFCO010000019.1:0-5470 GCA_035253005.1 Rhodanobacteraceae bacterium | reverse complement strand
CTTGCGGATCGTCCACGCCAGCGGCAGCGAATGGATCGCCAGCACGATCGCGAAGAACGCGATGAACGTCAGCGAGTTGAAGACCATGCGGCCTCCCCCGCCCTGGCTCGGGGCGGCGGGAGTATGTCAGAACCGGAGCGGCACGCCAGTGCCGTCGACGAGAGATCAGGCCGCGCTGGCGTCCAGTCGCCACGCGTCCGCGTTGGACGCCAACTGGTTGCGTCCGCGCAGCTTGGCGTTGTACAGCGCGGCATCGGCCTGGCGCACCCAGGCGCGCGCGTCGCGAACGCCTTCGCCCGATTGCGCGATGCCGATGCTGAGCGTGCAGTGCAGTTCCGCGGCGTGCTCGAAACCCGCCGCATGGATGCTGGCGCGAATGCGTTCGGCGATCTGCACGGCAGTCTTTGCGTCGACCCCGTTCAAGACCACGCCGAACTCGTCGCCACCGTACCGGCCGGCGATGTCGCCCTCGCGCATGTTGCGGCGGATGATCGCGCCGATGCGTCCGATCACCTCGTCGCCCACCGTATGGCCGTAACGGTCGTTGATCTGCTTGAAGTGATCGATGTCGATCATCAGCAGCGAGGCCACGCCACCGTTGTTGCGGCAGGCGGAAAGGATCCGGTCCACCGATTCTTCCCAATGCGCGCGGTTGAGCAGTTCGCTCAAGCCGTCGATGCTGCTGATGCGCGCCAGCAAACGATTCTGTTGCCGCACGCGTTGCGTCAGCTTGTAGGTCATTCCGCTGAGGATCAACGGGTAACTCACCAGGAACGGGAACGTCGCCAGCATTTCCGCCATCGAGGTTTGCGGCGCCCAGTTGAAACCGCCGACGGCGATGACCAGCAGGCATGCCAGCAATTGCACGCCGATGCCGCGCATCAGCAGCGCGATGCCACCCGCCGCCACGCAGTCCATCGCCAGCATCGTCGCGACCGCCACCGACGGCAGCAGATCGAAATGCATCAGCACGATCCAGATTCCGCCCATGAAGGAATCGACCAGTACGTTGCTGCGTTCGGTGCGCACCGGATCGGCGCTGCGTTGCGAGAGCAGACGCGCAACGTGCGGCCAGACGAAGCCGTTGACCGCCAACAACGCCCATATGGCCGGAGTCGCGCCGTGACGAAGGAAAACCTCGGCCACCATGAAGAAGCCGAGGCCCAAGCCCACGGTCCGCAACGCATGCGAGGCTGCGACAAAGCGCAGCGCGCGGGTGCGTGCGGAAGCGACGTGGAGCGGCGATGGCGACATGCGATTGTTCGACGATGCAAGTGGTGCTTGCACGGGTTTCAGCAAGCGCGATGCCATCCTGCCCGCGAAACGTGACGCGCTTAACGCCGGAAGGCGTAGCGACACACAATGTCACGCTTGGGCGGATCGCCCCGCCTTCGCGCGCTCTTCGATGAACCCGCCGAGCCCTGACATCGGCCCGTTTCGATTCGTGACAATTTGCGCGTCATGGACACGCGGCAACGCGGAAACGCGACTTACATCCCAAGCGGATTCCGGATCGCCGCTCGCGCGGCGTCCGGAACGGCCGCTCTCGGCTCGACAGATCAGCCGGGCTTCCGGAACCGGTAAATGAACTGGTCCGTATGGCCGCGGATCGACTTGTCGAACACCTTGGCGGTGTGCGGGTCGTTGGGGTTGCTCAAGGCGTTGCTCGCGCCGTCGAACTTGAAGCCCACGGCTTCCACTTCCTTCTTCACCAGCATGGGATCGATGCGGTGCAGGGTGTCGGTGTCCGCGGCGCCGGAACCTTCCGGTGCGACGTGGTCGATGATCACGTACACGCCGCCGGGTTTCAGCGCATCGAAAACCCGCTTGTTGAACGCGTTCATGTCCACCGGCCCCATGAAGGGGTCGTGGTAGTCGTGGTAATTCTGCGAAGTGAACGCCACGTCCACCTTCTGCGGCACGCTCAAAAACGCCGCGGGCTCCTTCAGCAAGGTGACGTTCTTGTAGTGCGGCGTGGCGACCAGCGACTGCCAGTTCGCGTAGCTCTTCGCGCTGAACTTGTCCATCTCGTTCGGCCACACCGTGTAGACGTGTCCCGAGGGACCGACGATCGCGCTGAACACGCGCGTCCAGTAGCCGGTGCCGGGCACCAGTTCGAGCACCGCGTCGCCGGGTTTCACCTGCGTGAAAGCCATCACCGCAGCGACTTGGCGGCGCGCGTCGTCCTTCTTGTCTTCCGCCCGTGCCGGATCGTTGATGGCGGCGCTGATGTATGCCGGCGCCGCGGTATACGAAGGCGTGGCGGTGGATGCGGCCTGCTGCGCACCGGCAGCGGCGGAAACGGACAGTGCGATCACTGCGGCGAGTGTGTGCGTGCGCATGGCGGACTCCTTGTCAGGGGTGGTGGAGGCCCCGTCATTGTGCGCGCAAATGGGCGGCGTGCGCGCATGACTTTCGGCATCCACAGGATTGGATTCAGCGCGCACTTCGCTGACGGTAGATGCGACCGTTCTTCACCACGAACGCGATCTTCCGCGTGTTGCGGATGTCGCGCGACGGATCTGCTTCCAGCACCACCAGATCGGCGAGCTTGCCGGGCGTGATCGTGCCGCGCTGGGCGGATTGCCCCAGCGCCATCGCGCCGATCTGCGTCGCGGCCTCGATGGCCTCGATCGGTGTGAAACCGCAATGCTCGACCAGCAGCGCCATTTCGTCGTGCACCGCCGGCAGGGCGTCCAGTTCCGGTCCCTTGTTGTTGTCCGGCAAGCCAGAGCTGTCGGTACCCGCGTCGATCAGCACGCCTTTCCGGTGCGCCAGCCGCGTCACCGCATAGCTCCACGGCATGACGCCCTCGCCGACGCCCTGCGGATGGTGTTCGGCTTCGTCCGCGAACACGCGCAACGTCGCGTCCAGGATCGTGCCACGCTTTGTCATAGCTTCGAACAGCGCCACGATCGGCGGCGCATCGGGAGCGATATGCTGGAAATCGCCGTGCGCGCGCATCTTGTAGTCGTCCGGCACGCGCGGCGCGGCTTCCCACACCAGATACGGGCTGTGCGAAATCGTGTCCACGCCGGCGTTGACCGCGTCGCTCGGCTTGGCCGGAAAGATCGTCGCATGCGTCCACACGCGCAAACCCTGCCGATGCGCTTCTGAGGTGATCGGTGCGATCAGCGGCCCGGGAAGATTGGCGTAGAGTTTCAGGGCGGTCGCGCCCGTGCCCTTGGCCTCCGCCACGGCCAACGGCAGATCGGTGGCCGCGGTGATCGCCTGCATCCACGGCGCGAAACCCAGTGGCTCGCCTCTGGATGCCTCCTGCGCGCGCGGATCTTCGGCGAAGAAGCTGGGCCCGGCCATCAGCGCGACATAGAAGATGTCGGGAGATTCGAACTCATCCGAATTGCCCTGCGAAGCGAGATACGCCAGCAACCGGTCGTCCCCTGCCATGTCGCGCAGTCCCGTTACGCCGCCCAGCAACAGCGCGCGAAGGTGATCCTTGTAGTGCGCGATATCCGGCTCGGCCCCGGTCAGGTGCACGTGCGCGTCGATCAGACCGGGGATGACGTAGCGGCCACGCAGATCCTGTACTTGCGCATTCTTCGGGTCGGGCTTGCTGCCGCTGCGATACACGTCTGCGATCCGGTCGCCGTCGACCGCGATCGTCATGTCCCGCTGCGGCGGCGCGCCGCTGCCGTCGATCACAGTGACGTGCGTCAGCAACAACGGCGCGGGTGGGGCGGCGAATGCCACCAAGGGAAACAGGCAGAGCAACAACACCAGGGTCTTCACGCCGTAGCTCCCGCAAAAGCAGCAAGCATATTGGAACGCGCGCGGCGCTTGCTTTTGCGTGCAGCCAGCCACAAGCTGCGCCGACTTCGAAACGGGTGCGCTCATGCGACGCTTCGCTCTGCCCTTGCTTGCCGCCCTGCTGTTCGCTTGCAGCGCTGCCGATGCGGCGGCGCCCGCTCGCATCGTCGCTTACACCACTGACTGGAATGCCGGTGAAGATGCACAACTCGACAAGATCGACACCCTGATCTTCGCCTTCGCTCGCGTGTCGGGCGGTCAGGCGGCGCTCTCATCCGCCGCGGCCGAAAAACTCGACCGCATCGTTGCGCTCAAGGCAATGCATCCGACATTGAGAGTCGTGATTTCGATCGGCGGCTGGGGCGCAGGCGGATTTTCGGAAATGGCCGGCACCGCGGCCGGCCGGCAGGCTTTTGCCGAAAGCGCTGCGCGGATGGCCACAACGCACCACGCCGACGGCATCGATATCGATTGGGAATATCCCGGCCACCACGAATCGGGCATCCGCTCGAGTCCGCAGGACCGCGCGAACTTCACGCTGCTGATGACCGAGTTGCGCGCGGCGCTGGGTCGCGCCGGATCAAGCGACGGGAAGCGCTACACGTTGAGCGCTGCCGTGGCGGACGGTCCTTTCGTCAGCGGCGTGGACATCGCGGCGGTCGCGCCGCTGGTCGACTGGTTCAACCTGATGACCTACGACTTCTGCAATTCGATGACGCCCGACACTTGCCATCACACCGGGCTGCACGCATCCGCGCTTGCACCCGCGGATGCGCGGACCACCGATCGCGCGGTGCGGCAATTCCTCTCCGCCGGCGCGCCGCCGGAAAAATTGCTGATCGGCGTGGCGATGTACGGGCGCGAATTCGCACAGGTAAACGAGTCGCACGAGGGTTTGTATCAGCCTTATGGACACTACGGTGGCGAGCATTCCTGGCCGCAACTGAAACGCGATTTCATCGACCGCAATGGCTACATTCGCCATTGGGATGCGCAAGCGCAGGCACCGTGGCTGTGGAATCCGCGCGAGCGTGCGTTCATCACCTACGACGATCCGCAATCGATCGCCGCGAAGGCCGCGTACGTCGAGGCGCAGCATCTGGGCGGCATCATGTATTGGGAAGTGCAGCAGGATCCGAGCGGAGAATTGCTCGATGCGGTCTGGCAGGGACTGCATGACGCTTCGCAAACTCAGCGCAATTGAGAATCCTTGCTGCCGCGACGGTTGTAGCCGCTGAACACGCGTTCTTCCTCGTCGTGCGCGCTTTGGCATTCGATGCACAGCCGCACGCCCGGCACGGCCTTGCGTCGCGCGGGCGGAATCGGCGCGCCGCATTCGGCGCACACTTTCAGCCCGGGACCCTTGCCGCGTTTGCTGCGCGCGCGCGCGATCGCGTCCGCGACCGTCGCGTCGATCTGTTCCTGCACCGCGCCTTCTTTGGCCCAACCGGTTGCCATGACCGCGATCTTAGCGAACAACGCGTTAGGTGCGCGTGGGCGCCAGAAAATCGATTTGTCCTGCCTGCGCCACCACGCGGTCGCGGCCCTGCGCCTTGGCCATGTACAAGGCGTGATCGGCGGCGGAAATGAGGACGTCGGAGGACTGCGTTTCCTCCGGCTGCACCGCGCTGACGCCGACGCTGACCGTGATGACCGGCGCTACCGGAGAATCCGGATGCGGCATGGCCTTGTGCCGCACGCG
>DATFCO010000018.1:0-2373 GCA_035253005.1 Rhodanobacteraceae bacterium | reverse complement strand
TTCCGGACCGTCATCGGCCGGCATGAGCACAGAGATGATGCACTTCGTGCGCGCGCTGGATCTGCGCAAGGTCGGCAACGGCGGCGGCGACGAAACCGAGGACATCATCGTGCATCAGGTGCCGCGTGCTCAGGCCGGCGAATGGCTGCGCGCGAAAGCCGCGGAAGGCTATTCGATCGACCCGAAATTGTTCGCGGGGCTGTGGTTTCTCGAACACAGCGCGGCCGAATGAATCATCCCACCGCGTGCCACACCACGAATTTCCACAGCAGCAGCAAGGCCATCGCCAGGATCGTCAGCAAGGTCAAGGTGATTCCCACTGCGCGGCCGAAAGACAGGCCGGAATAGTTCGACAGGCCGATCGCGTGCAGCACTCGGCCCACGATCAGCACGATGCCGAAGACGTGCAACAGCCAGGGCCAAGTCTGGTCCAGGTCGAGGATCAGCAGCAACAGCAACGCGGTCGGCAGATATTCGACCGCGTTGGCATGCGCGCGGATGGCGCGCGCCAGCCGCTCGTTGCCGCCCGTGCCGATCCCGACCTTTTCCGTATTGCGCAGCCAGACGACGCGGATCGACAACACCACGACCAGCAGTGCCGCCAGTGCGGCGTACAAACCGGTGATATGCATCACTGCACTTGTCTCCTCAACCGAAACTTCATGCTGCGCGCGCGCCATGCGGCTGCAACCGCCGCGAGGATCGCAAGCGCCAGCAACACGATCGCGGCGAAGTTACGCACCCCGAACCAGAACAGGGACGCCAGCAGCGCCAGCGGCGCGATCCCCGCCGCAAGAGCCAGCCATTCGTCGCGCTTTCCTCTGGGGAGGATCAATAACACGCCCGCCCACGCCAGCAGGATCGCCAGCGCGCGTTTCGCCCAGGCGTAGTTCGGTCGCGGCGCGGCATCCGGCACCACATCGCTCAGGGATCGCTTGCCGATCTGCACCTGGGTGAGATCGCGGCCGGACGCATCCTGCGTTTGCCTCAGCACTCCGCCCTGCGCCCGCGCCAATACCGTCAATTCCTTCGGTGCGATCTGCATCCAGCTCACGCGCAGATCGCCGATGCGCGGGTGTTGCGGATCGGCGCTCGTCACCAGCGCGCCGTCGTGCGCCTGGAAAGTCGCCGCCATGTTCGGCGGCAACGCGCGGAAATCCGGAGTGAAATCCTCGACCCCTTCTATTTCAGCCACCAGTTTCGGCCCGAGCCGAAAGCCGCCGACGCGCACATCCGGCGAATCGAAGCGCGCGCCATCGAACGGAAACGCACCGGGATTTTCGTGACCCGCGGGCTGCGCGAATTTCGAAGCATCGACGGGATGATCGACCCAATCCTGATCGTAGGAGCGCCGGCCGCCGTCGGTCTCGTGCCACTGAAACATCTCGATCTTGCGCACCAGTGCGGCCGCATTCGCGCTCACATTGAACTGCGGATCGAGCGCGGGTTTGGCGATCTGCGTGTCGCCGGAGACGAACACCAGTTGTCCGTCGCTGGCCGCGCCGGGCTTGGCTTGGTTGCCCGTAAGCACGAAGCCTCCCAGCGCGTCCTCGCCCATCACGCGCAATCTGTCGGAGTGTTCGGTGAACCCGATCAACAGCAGCGCGATCAGAAGCAGGATCGCGCCCGCGATTGCCGCCGCGATCCCGCGCACCGCCGTGTTTTCCGCCTGCGTCATGGCGCGCAGCTTACAACGGAGCGGATTTCAATTCCCGTTGTTCGTCGCGCACGCCGTAGCGGCCGCGCTCGTCGCGCGTAGGTTTGGCGGCGGTGATCTCGTGATCGTGGGTGAAAAACAATCCGACGCCACGCTCGATCTTGTCGTCCAGGAACTCGCGCTTCTCGTCGATCAGCAGTTCCGCAGCACGGTCGTAGCCCATCGTCACCGGCAGGTGCACCCACGAGCGGCCGGGGATCAGATCGGCGCAATAGACGATGCCGCCGCGTTCGCCGGTTCCGACGATCTCGCTCAACATCAGCCCCGGCGTGTGGCCCTGCGAGAAATGGAAACGTACCGACTTGCCGAGCGTGCGCGAGTATTCGCCGTCCACCAGTTCCAGCCTGCCGCTTTGTTCCAGCAGTTCCGGCAACCCGGGGATGAACGAAGCGCGATCGCGCGGATGCGGATCGTTGGCGCGCAGCCAGTGCGTGGTGCTGACCAGATAGGTCGCGTTGGGAAACAGCAGCCGCGACGGCTCATCTTCCTTCCATTCCTCCAACAAGCCACCGGCGTGATCGAAATGCAGATGCGAAAGCACCACCACGTCGATGTCTTCATGACTCAATCCCGCTTCGCGCAGCGAGTCCAGCAGCACATGGCGATCCTCCACCACGCCATAACGCTCGCGCAGCTTGGGTTCGAAAAACGCGCCG
>DATFCO010000017.1:0-2486 GCA_035253005.1 Rhodanobacteraceae bacterium | reverse complement strand
CGCTTCCGGGGCGGAGCCGGCGCGGGAGACGTTCGTTCGCGAAATCGAGGCGCAGACGCTCGCGGCGCTGCGGCGCCGCGCTGCGCGTCTGGGCATCGATTTTCGGCAGATCGGCCTGGCGGCACTGGCACTGCTCGATGCACGCCTGACCGGCAACGAGCGCGTGCCGATCGCCGATCCCGTTTCAGCCGACTTGGCGCATGAGTTCATCGTGCCGCTGGATGCCGACGTGGACGAATGGTTGCGCACGGCAGGCCGCGCGGGCGCGCCGGGCGAAACCGCGGAGCAGGTCAGCGAGATCGGCACCTGGGTTGCAGACGATGCCGCCACACCCGCTCGCGTGCCGATCGCGTGGGGCATCGATCCCGCCCACGACGCGCAGCTTCGGGCGAAATTCGACCGGGCCTGTCTGGATCCCGCAGCGGTCGAACTGCTGGCCCAAGTGCTCGGCTCGATTCTGCGCGGCCTCGCAACGGAACAGCGACTGCGACAAGTTTCGGCACTGGATCCGGAAATGCGCAGTCGGTTGCAAGCCTGGAACGGCCCGGCGGTCGCGCGCGATCCCAATGACACCGTGCACGGCCTGTTCGCGCGCTGCGCGCAAGTCCACCCGCAGCGTTGCGCGGTGGTGTGCGGCGCCGCTTCGCTCAGCTATCACGAATTGAATGTCCGTGCGGATCGAATCGCCGCGGCGCTGCACGCACGCGGCATCGGCGCCGACGCTCTGGTCGCGGTCCTGCTGGAGCGTTCCGTCGATGCCGTGACCGCGCTGCTGGGAATATTGAAAGCAGGCGCGGCGTATTTGCCGCTGGATACCGCGCAGCCTGCCGAGCGCCTCGCCAAAGTGCTGACGGATGCGCGTGCGGCGCTGGTGATCGGACGTCGCGGCGAATCCGCCGGCGAATCGCCCACGCCCTTCGCCGCCATCGAAGATCTGCAAGCAGACGAGGCGGCGTTCGATGCGCCGAAACTTTCGTCCAACGCACGCGCCTACGTGATGTACACCTCCGGTTCCACCGGCGAACCGAAGGGCGTGGAAATCGAACACCGCGCGATCATCCGCCTGGTCCGCGAGGTCGATTACGTCCAGTTCGGAACGGAACCGCGCGTGCTGCACGCGGCGCCGCTGGGATTCGATGCGTCCACTTTCGAAATCTGGGGGGCGCTCTTGAACGGCGGCACGGTCGTGATCCACGACGAGGTAGTGCCGACCGGCAAGGCACTCGCCGCCACGATCCGGGATCATCGCGTGCAGATCGCGTGGTTGACCGCGACCTTGTTCAACACGCTGGTGGACGAAGACCCCGGTTATCTGCAAGGCCTCGAGCAACTATTGATCGGCGGCGAAGCGCTTTCCGTGCCGCATGTACGCAAGGCGCTGGCCGCGCTGCCGGATCTGACGATCATCAACGGGTACGGCCCGACCGAATGCACCACGTTTACGGCTTGCCATCGCATTCCGCACGACCTGCCGGCGGACGCGCCCTCGATTCCGATCGGCCGTCCGATCGCCAACACGGTGGCGCGCGTGGTCAACCTGCGCGGCGAACTGGTGCCGATCGGTGTCACCGGAGAATTGTGGATCGGTGGCGCGGGCGTGGCGCGCGGTTATCTCGGCCGCCCCGATTTGACCGCGGAAAAATTCATCCCCGATCCGTTCGGCACGCCGGACGAACGCCTCTATCGCAGCGGCGATCTGGTGCGCTGGTTGCCCGAGGGCGCGCTGGAATTCGTCGGCCGTGCCGACGGCCAGATCAAGCTGCGCGGCCATCGCATCGAAATCGGCGAAATCGAGGCCGTTCTGCGCGGCCATCCGCGCATCTGCTCCGCGGCGGTGTTGCTGCGCGAAGACTCGCCCGGCCGCAAGCGGCTGGCCGCCTACTACGTCGAGGAATCATCGCTTTCGCCGGCCACGCTGCGCGCTTGGCTTTCGCGTCGCCTGCCCGATTACATGCTGCCTTCGGCCTACGTGCGCCTGAAAGCGCTGCCGCTGACCGCGAACGGCAAGCTCGACCGACGCGCGTTGCCCGCGCCCGATGCGCGCCGGCCCGAATTGTCGGTCGACTACACACCGCCACGCGGCGCGGCGGAGTCGCGCATCTGCCAGTTGTTCGCCGAGATGATCGGGCTGGATCAGGTCGGCCGCCACGACAATTTCTTCGAGCTAGGCGGCGATTCGCTGCTGGCCACGCGCGCGCTCGCGAGCCTGCAGCGCGAGGGTCACGCGCTTTCGATCGCGCAGTTTTTCGCAGCACCCACTGCGGCGGGTCTGGCTGCACTGCCGGAGAACCGCGGCGAACGCGCACTCGAGCCGTCGCGCCTCGGCGTCGCGCGCGACACGCAGCGCCACGAACCGATCGCCATCATCGCGATGGCCGGACGTTTTCCCGGCGCCGCGGATATCGAAACCTTCTGGCGCAAACTGTGCGACGGCGAGGAAACGATCCGCTTCTTCAAACCGGACGAATTGGATCCGGCGATTCCGC
>DATFCO010000016.1:0-2088 GCA_035253005.1 Rhodanobacteraceae bacterium | reverse complement strand
GGATGGAGGCGTTCACCGACGGGGTGATCGCCGTGATCATCACGATCATGGTGCTGGAGTTGAAGCTGCCACATGAGGCGACGTGGCGGGCGCTGCTTGCCGATCTGCCGGTGTTCCTGAGCTACGTGCTGAGCTTCGCCTACGTCGGCATCTACTGGAACAACCATCACCACATGTTGCAGATGGTTAGCCATGTCAACGGCAAGGTGCTCTGGGCCAACCTGTTCTTCCTGTTCTGGCTCTCGCTGTTTCCTTTCACGACGAGCTGGTTGAACGAAACGCATCCGATGCCGGCGCCGGTGCCGACCGAGTTGTACGGTATCGTGCTGCTGCTGGCGGCGCTTTCGTGGGTTCCCCTGTTGCGCGCACTGATCGCTGCGAACGGTGGCGAGAAGGGCAATCTCGGCCAGGCAATGAAGGGCGACTGGAAGACCATTGTCTCGCCGGTCGCCTATGTGGTCGGCATTGTGTTGGCGTTTTTCGCGCCAATATTGTCCTGCATGATCTATGGTCTGATCGCGGCCCTGTGGTTCATTCCGGATCGCCGTCTCGAAGCAAGACTCCGTATATGAAACGCTGCTACTACGAAGTCCTCGGCGTCGAACGCACCGCAAGCGCAGAGGAGATCAAGAAGTCATTTCGCAAGGTGGCGATGAAATGCCATCCGGATCGCTGCCCCGACGATCCCGCCGCGCAGGAACGCTTCAAGGAAGCGAAGGAAGCCTGGGACGTGCTGGGCGATCCGATGCGACGCGGGCAGTACGACCGCTACGGCCACGCGGCGTTCGAACAGGGCGTGGGCGGGCGCGGCGGCAATGGTTTCGCAGACGTCGGCGACATCTTCGGCGACATCTTTTCCGACATCTTCGGTGGCGGCCGTCGAGCGGCGCGCGGCGCCGACCTTCGCTACGTGATGGAACTCGATCTGGAAGAAGCCGTCGCCGGCATCGAGAAGCAGATCGAGATTCCCACGCTCGTGAACTGCCATCACTGCAACGGCAGCGGTTCCGCCGACGACAAGACCGTCGCCTGCGCCACCTGCCGCGGCATGGGCCGTGTGCGCATGCAGAACGGCATCTTCTCGATCCAGCAAACCTGCCCGCACTGCGGCGGTGCGGGGCGCGTGATCCAGAATCCCTGCAAGGCCTGCCACGGCGAAGGTCGCCTGCAGGACGAACGCATGCTGTCGGTGCGCATCCCGGGCGGTGTGGACAACGGTGACCGCATTCGGCTGGCCGGGCAGGGCGAAGCCGGCCCGGCGGGCAGCACGCCCGGCGATCTGTATGTCGAAGTGCGCGTGCGTGAGCATCCGATCTTCCAGCGCGACGGCGACGATCTGCACTGCGAGGTGCCGGTCCGCTTCGCGCAGGCGGCGCTCGGCGCGCACGTCGAAGTACCGACGCTGCAAGGCGCGACGACGACGATCCAAATTCCGCCGGAAACGCAGAGCGGGCACGTGTTCCGACTGCGCGGGCAGGGCGTGAAATCGGTGCGCAGCGGACGCGCGGGCGATCTGCTCTGCCGTGTAGTGGTCGAGACGCCGGTGCGCCTTACCAAGCAGCAGCGCGAATTGCTGGAGCAATTCGAAAGCACCTTCGCCGACGCGGAAGAAGCCGCCAAACACTCGCCGCGCAGCAGCGGATTCGTGCAGAACGTCAAACAGTTCTGGGCGAAGATGACCTCGTGAAACGGGAAGGGGGAACGGGAGACCGAAGAGAGAAAACGTGTAAGCTCCTCCCGTCTCCCGTCTCCCGTCTCCCGTCTCCCGTCTCCCGTCTCCCGCATGACAGTTCTCCGTCTCGGCATGACCGGCGCCAATGGCCGCATGGGCCGCGCATTGCAGTCGCTATTGCAAGACGATGCGCGGTTCGAATTGGCCGCGCTGATTGGGTCATCCAGCGAGTGGAACAATGTTTCGCCGCTGGACGTGGTGATCGATTTCAGCACGCGTGAGGGATTCGACGCCGCGCTGACGCATTGCCGCGCGAACGGGGTCGCGTTGGTAGCGGGCACGACGGGGCTGGATGCGGGTCAACGCGCCGCGATGCAGAGTGCCGCGCGCGACATTCCGATTCTTTACGCCGCGAA
>DATFCO010000015.1:0-13936 GCA_035253005.1 Rhodanobacteraceae bacterium | reverse complement strand
GCGCTGATGGCGCAGTTCAAGCGCGACAATGCGCCGCTGCTGGCGCGCATCCAGATGGTGGACGACAACCGGCGGCTGGCCAGCGCCGCGCGCGGCAACGCCAACATCGACTGACCGCGTGGCGCCGCACGACCGCGCCGCGTTGTACCTGGGACTGATTTCCGGCACCAGCGCCGACGGCATCGACGCGGCTTTGTGTTCGTTCGAACCTTCGCCGCATTTGCACGCGGCGCTGACGCATCCGTATCCGCACGACTTGCGCGCGCGCATCCTGGAACTGGCGCAGGGCGACGGCGCGACCACGCTGGACGAAATCGGCGCGCTGGATGCGCAGATCGGCGCCTGCTTTGCCGAAGCCGCGCAGGCGTTGTTGCAACGCGCGCAGATCGATGCGGATGAGGTGCACGCGATCGGTTCGCATGGACAAACGCTGCGCCATCGCCCTTACGCGAATCCACGCTTCACGCTACAACTGGGTGATCCCAACCTAATCGCGGAGCGCACCCGCATCACCACGGTCGCAGATTTCCGCCGCGCCGATTTCGCCGCCGGCGGGCAGGGCGCCCCGCTGCTGCCGGTGTTTCATGCCGCATTGTTTGAGCGCGCCGGCGAGACGATCGGCGTATTGAATCTGGGCGGCATCGCCAATCTCACCGTGCTGCGCGCAGACGGTTCGGTGCTTGGCTTCGACATCGGCCCGGCGAACGGATTGCTGGATGCATGGTGCGCGCTGCACACGGGCGAAACGTTCGATCGCGAGGGTGCCTTTGCTTCGCGCGGGCAGGCCGATCATGCGTTGTTGCAACGTTTGCTGGAAGACGATTACTTCCGCGCGGCGCCCCCCAAAAGCACGGGCCGCGAACATTTTCATCTCGACTGGCTGCGCGCTCGGCTCGGAAGAAACGAATCGAGACCCGAAGACGTGCAGGCGACGCTGGTGGAACTCACCGCACGTAGCGTGACCGATGCGGTCGATGCGCACGCGAGCGGCGCGAGCGAGATTCTGGTGTGCGGCGGCGGTGTGCACAATCCGCTGCTGATGCACGCCTTGCGCAGCGCGCTGGCGCCGCGCCGCGTGCGCAGCACCGCCGAGTTCGGCGTCGATCCGGATTACGTGGAAGCGATGGCGTTCGCCTGGCTGGCGCGCGAACGGCTGGCAGGACGCGCTGGCAATTTGCCCGGCGTCACGGGAGCGAAAGGCCCGCGTGTTTTGGGCGGTGTCTATGCACCGCGGCCGCCGGAACCGGAGCGCTGAAGTTCAGGAGAGCGGCTTGTCCCACTCGCTGGCGTCGCGGCGAGTGCGCGGGTTGCCGTTGGGAATCCGGTCGAACGCCTGCGCGGCATCGTCCAGAAATGCGGCTTCTTCGGGATTCCAGTCGTCGGAGTCCGGCACGATGTCGGCGGCGCACGGCAGGAGATCGTCGAGCACCTGCGCTGCCAGCGTTTCGACCGTGCAGCCATGTGTGCGCGCGACCATACGCAGGCGCGTCATCACGGGCTCTTCCAGCTGCAGTGTCATTGTCTCGCTCATACGCTCACCCCTGTTTGCCACAGCTCAAGCATGACTCATGCCGGGGCCCGTGTGCCGGGGAGTTGCAAAAATTCACCTTGCAGCGCTTTGACTTGCGAATAGGAGGGACGGCAAGGCTGAAGTGACGCCGTTCGGCCGCTCGGCTGCTTCCGGGCGGAGGATCATGATGCCCCCTGCGGATCGTCGTTCACACGCGACCACAACCAGAACATCAGCAGCACCGCCGGCAAGATCGAAAGAACGGTAATTACGAAGTACACCCCATAGCCGGTGGCCATTACGATGCCGCCGGCAAAAAAGCCGAGAACTTTGCCGGGCAGGTTCACCATCGAACTCAGCAAGGCATATTGCGTGGCCGTGTGTTGACGGCTGACCAGCGAGGACAGAAAAGCCACTGTGGGAGGACCGAGTACACCGAGCGTGAAATTTTCTCCGGAAATGACCAAGGTCAATGTCGCCAAGTCGCCGTGGTGCCCTATCAGAAGTAAGTAGAGCAGATTGCTGCACCCGCAAGCGATGATCGCTACCAGCAGGGTCGGTTTGATGCCAAAACGCGCCACCGCTGCGCCGCCCACGAACACGCCGGCGATGCCGATCCAGATCCCGTAGATTTTGGTGATGGTACCGATTGCGGTCAGGCTGAAACCCATGTCGCGGTAGAACGGACTCATGATGCCGCCGATGGTGGCCTGCTCGGGAATCTTGAACAGCAGGATGAAAAGCAGGAGCAGCAGCGCCAGCCCTACACCATGGCGGCGAAAGAAATCCGCAAACGGATCGACAACGCCGTTGCGCATGGTTTCGAACCAGCTCGGCGGCGCGTAACGATGCACTTGCGGCTCGCGCGCCAGCAGGTTGGCGACGATCGGAATCGCCATCGTCGCCGCCATCGCCACGTACACCCAGCTCCAGGACAAGTGATCGGCCAGGATCAACGCGAATGCGCCGGCCAGCATCAGGCCCAGTCGATAGCCGAGTGCGTAAGTCGCGACCAGCGCGCCTTGCTGATCCATCGGCGCGATTTCGATGCGATAGGCATCCACCGCGACGTCCTGTGTCGCGCCGAAAAACGCAACGGCCAATGTCGCCGCGATAAAAACATCCAACCGTGCAGGTGTGAGCGCCGCCATCGCCAGTAGCCCGCCCACCACGCCCAATTGCGCCAGCAGCAACCAGCCGCGGCGCTGCCCTAGACGCATGAATCCCGGCAAGTGCCAATGATCAAGCAACGGTGCCCACAGAAACTTGAAGACGTACAGCATCCCGGCGCTGGCGATCATGGTGATGTCGCGCAACACGATGTGTTCGGCCTTCAGCCAATACGCAAGCGTGCCCGCCACCAGTAGAAACGGCAGACCGGACGAAAATCCGAACAGGCACATCGTCCACGCAGCCGGCTGGGTGAATGCGTGCCACACCGATCCTTTGCGCTGAGTCGCGGGTGCGGCAGCCGCGTTCATTCTGCGTAGTCCACCGCGTCGTATTCGACTGAAAATGGCGCGTGATCGGAAAAGCGTGGGCTGGGCGTGACCTCGCAGCCTCTCACCTTCTCGCGCAACGACGGCGTGATGATCTGATAGTCGATCCGCCAACCTACGTTGTTCGCGCGCGCCGCACCGCGGTTGGACCACCACGTGTATTCGACCGCATCCGGTTTGGCGATCCGAAAAGCATCGCACCATCCTTCTTTCGGCTGCGGCGAGCCGTCGCCGTGCGCGTCCGCGATCAGTCCGTTGAGCCACGCGCGCTCGGGCAGCAGGCAACCGGAATTCTTCTGATTGGACGTCCAGTTCTTGATGTCGTTGCGCGAGCGCACGATGTTCCAGTCGCCGCACAGGACGTAGTCGCGGCCGCTCGCAAGCCATTCGTGGAGGATCGGCTTGATCCACTCCATCACCTTGAACTTGAAACGCTGGCGCTCCTCACCCGAGGATCCGGACGGCACGTACAGCGACACCACGCTCAAGTTTCCGAAGCGCGCCTCGAGATAGCGGCCTTCGCCGTCGAACGGTTCCCAGCCGAGTTTCGTGCGCACCTCGTCTGGTTCGCGCCGGGTATAGATCGCCACACCGCTGTAACCCTTCTTCGTCGCGGCGTCGCGATAGAAGCAGTGATGCCCATCGGGGCGGAACATCGGATCGCTCAACTGATCCTCCTGCGACTTGGTCTCCTGCAAGCAAACCACGTCCGCATTCTGCTTGCGCAGCCAGTCGAAAAAACCCTTGTTGGCGGCCGAGCGAATGCCGTTGGCGTTGAAGGTGATGATTTTCACGAGAGACGAGAGACGGGAAGGGGGACGGAAAAGAACGGCGAAGCAAGATTAACCGATGCATATCTTGCACGCGTCCCTGGATGCAAATACGCGTTGCTATGATCGTCTCCCGTCTCCCGTCTCCCGTCTCCCGTCTCCCGTCTCCCGCTTCCCGTCTCCCATGCTGCAATCCCACCAACGCGCTTTCCTCGATCTCGCGCTCGCACGCGGCGTGCTGCGTTTTGGCGAGTTCACGCTGAAATCGGGCAGGATCAGTCCTTATTTCTTCAATCTCGGCCGCATCGATTCCGGCGCGGCGCTGGGCCAGGTCGGCGCCGCATATGCCGCGGCGGCAGCGACCTCGGGTCTGCAATTCGACATGCTGTTCGGGCCCGCCTACAAGGGCATCGCCTTGGCAGCGGCCTGCGCGATTGCACTGGCGCGGGAACACAATCGCGATGTGCCCTGGGCCTACAACCGCAAGGAAGCCAAGGACCATGGCGAGGGCGGCGCACTGGTCGGCGCGGCCCTGCAAGGGCGCGTGCTGATCGTGGACGACGTGATCACCGCGGGCACCGCGGTCCGCGAAACGCTGAAGCTGATTCGCGATGCCGGTGCGCAGCCGGCCGGCGTGCTGGTGGCGCTGGATCGCCAGGAACGCGGCGCGGGGACCCTGTCAGCCACCCAGGAGTTGACGACGGAGGCGGGCATCCCGGTGATCGCCATCGTGACGCTGGCGGATCTGATGACCTATGCCGAGAGCCACCCGGACCTGGCCGGCCAGCAAAACCGAATGGCCGCCTACCGGGCCCAATACGGGGTCTGAATGGCGCGCGGCACGGCGCGCGACTTGCATGAGCCTCTAGTAACGTCCGCCGCCGAGCGACACGAGAAAGCCGATGCATCTCCGCCTGCTGTTCACCGCGTTCACCCTGACTTGCCTCGCCGCAGCCGCCTCGGCACAGAACGTGACGCCGACCACGCATTTCCGTTGGCACGACGCTCAGGGCGTAGTGCATTACAGCGACAGCATCCCGCCGGAAGCGGTGCGCTTCGGTTACGACGTCGTGGACGATCAGGGGCTGCTGGTGCGCCATGTCGAGCGCGAGAAAACCCCGGCCGAACGTGCGGCCGCAGCGGCCGAAGCCGCGCGCCAGGCGGCCGCCAAGCGCGCCACGGAGCAACAGGAGCTCGCCGACCGTCAGTTGTTGTCGGCCTATCCGAACGAGGCCGAGCTGAAAGAGGCGCACCAGGCCAAACTGGCGCAGATGCAGCAGAGCATCAACACCACGCAATCCAATCTGCGCAGCCAGGAACAGAATCTGGCCGACCTGCTGGCACACGCCGCCGAGCTGGAGCGCAGCGGCCAGCCGGTGCCTCCGTACCTGCGCAAACGGGTCGCCGATCAGCGTCAGAGTGTCGCGGACGAGCGCAACGAAGTCGCGCGCATGCAACGCGAGCGCGAGCAGACCGCGCAGCAATTCGATACCGAAATGCAGCGCTATCGCATGCTGCGCGCCAAGGAACAGCAGGCCGAAGCGGCCAGCGCAGCGCAGTAGCCGATCAATTCACCCGGTGTTGTTCGATGTGCTGCGCCAGCGCGCGCAACGACCCGAAGATGCGCCGGTTGTCCGGATTGTCGGAACGCAACTGGAATCCATAGCGCTTCGATACCGCCAGCGCGAGTTCCAGCGCATCGATGGAATCCAGCCCCAACGAACCGCCGAACAACGGCGCTTCCGGGTCTATCTGTCCGGCGCTTACGCCGTCCAGATTCAAGTTGCTGACGATTAATTCTGCGAGTTCGTGTTCGGCTGCGGTTTGTTCGGCCATCTGCTTCAGTGCTCCACGCCGTCCCCTCGGCGACTGCACAGTGTAACATGGTGAGCTTTTGACAGGCTTTCCGTGATGCCTCGAATTCTCCGCTCCAATCGTGATGCAGCCGTGCTGAAGGCATCGCGGTTGGCTCCCTTCGCGGCGCGATACGCGCGGGACATAAACGGTTTGCTCGAGAAGTCCGGTACGTTGGCCGTGTTCGGTTTCGGAGAGACCGGGCTTCCCGACGATCCGCGCGCGCTGCGCGTGCCATTGACTGCATTGGGCACGGCATCGCGCGAGCATTGGCGGATCGATGCGAAGGTGGACTGCGGCCGCGAAACCGCGTTGCGCTGGTCGTCGGGAGGCGGCTGGCTCTTCGTCGCACTGGAGGCAGACGAAGGCGAACACGGCGGCATGGAAGCCGTATCGGAGTTCGCCTACCGGACTTTGTGCGGCTTTGTCGCGGCGCGGGAGGAGCGCCATCTGCTGCGTGTGTGGAATTACCTGCACGCGATCAATGCAGGCGAAGGCGACGACGAGCGCTATCGGCGGTTTTGCATGGGACGCGCGCGCGGCCTGGCCGCGAACAATATCCGGCGTTATCCGGCCGCAACGGCGATCGGTCACCGGGACGCGCCCGGTCTGCTGCAGGTCTACGCGCTGTGCGCGACTCAACCCGGCGAGGCACTGGAAAACCCCCGCCAGGTCAGCGCCTGGCGCTATCCGCGTGAATACGGTCCGACGCCGCCCAGCTTCGCGCGCGCGATGAAATTGCCCGATGGCGGACTGGCGATCTCAGGTACCGCCGCAGTGGTGGGGCATGCCTCGCGGCATGAACGCGATGTCGCCGCGCAGGTGGCGGAGACGTGCGTCAACCTGGAGGCCCTGCTCGATGCGGCAGGCGCGCGCGATTTCGGTGCGGCTTCACCCCTGAAGATCTACGTGCGCCATCGCGAGGATGCCTCCGCAGTCGAGGCTGCACTCGCGGAGCGGCTGAGTCCGTCCGTGCCGCGCGTGTTGCTGATCGGCGATATCTGCCGCAAGGAATTGCTGGTGGAAATAGACGGCTGGTCGAGTCTAGCGCGATAGAGCGCTACTTCTTCTCCGGCCTTTTCCACCCGGGCAGTGTCACCTGCCGCGCGCGCGCCAGAGTCAGTTCGCCTTCCGGCGCATCCAGGCTGATCGTTGAACCGGCGCCGATCGTGGCGTCGGGTCCGACCGTCACCGGCGCGACCAGCGCGGTATTGGAGCCGACGAATGCGTTGTCGCCGATCACGGTGACGTGCTTGTTCACGCCGTCGTAATTGCAGGTGATCGTGCCCGCGCCGATGTTGACGCGCGCGCCGATCACCGCGTCGCCGAGGTAACTCAGATGATTGGCCTTGCTGCCTTCGCCGATGCGCGTCTTCTTGGTTTCCACGAAATTGCCGACGTGCGCACCGGCATCCATTTCCGAGCCCGGCCGCATGCGCGCGAACGGACCGATCCGGCAGGCGCCGTGCGTGGTGACGCCGTCCAGATCGCAGTGGTCCAACACTTCGGTGCCGGCGGCGAGACAGACGTTGCGCAGACGGCAGAACGGACCGATGCGCACGTTGTCGCCTAGAGTCACTTCGCCTTCCATGATCACATCCACATCGATTTCGACGTCCAGGCCATGGCTAACGCGGCCGCGCGCATCGAAACGCGCGGGATCGACGATGCGCACGCCGGCCAGCATCAATTCGCGCGCGCGGCGTGCGCGCAGGAAGGATTCCAGTTGCGCCAGTTGCCAGGCGTCGTTGGCGCCGGCGGCTTCCAGCGGATCGGCGAGCGGCACCACTTCGGCCGGCACGTCCTCTTCGGCCGCCTGCGCGAAGATGTCGGTGAGATACAACTCGCCTTGTGCATTGTCGCCCGAGAGATTGCCCACCCACACGCGCAGGCGCTCCGCGTTCGCAGCCAGCACACCGGTGTTGATGGTGCGCACCGCGCGCTGTTCGGCATCGGCGTCTTTCTCCTCGACGATCGCGCGCACCCGGCCGAGGCCGTCGCGCAAAACGCGCCCGTAACCAGACGGATCGGGCAGATCAGCGGTGAGCAGCGACAGCGGCGCCTCGCTTTCGACCAGCGTGCGCAAGGTATCCGCGCGCAGCAGCGGCACATCGCCGTACAGCACCAGCACGCGCACGCGATCGGGGACATCGGCCAGCGCCAGCCGCACCGCATCGCCGGTACCGCGCTGCTGCGGCTGATGCACCCAACGCAGATCGCGCATTCCGGCGAAAGCTTCGCGCACCTGCTCGCCGCGATGTCCGTACACCACGCGGATCGCGGCCGGCTGCAACATGCGCGCGGTCTCCAGCACGTGTGCCAGCAACGGCCGTCCGCTCAGCGGCAGCAGCACCTTCGGCAACGCGGATTTCATCCGCTTGCCTTCGCCCGCGGCGAGGACGATCACGTGCAGGGATTCGGACATGGCGCGACTCCGGTTGTCGCGCAACCTTAGCCGAAAAAACTTTTCACGCAATGCCGAACGTCACACGAAAACGCCGGCACGAAGCCGGCGTTTGATTGGCGATCGCTCGCTTTTTGCTTCCGCAAAGCTCTATCAATGCTTGAGCGTCTTGCGCAACCGCTCCAGCGCGGACAACTGTGCCAGCGCCTGTGCGAGCTGCTGCTGCGCCTCGGCCACGGTCTTGGCGTCGCCGCGATTGGCGAGCATGCGTTCGGCTTCTTCCTTGGCGCGTCTGGCTGCGGCTTCGTCGATATCGCGCGCACGCAGCGCGGTGTCGGCCAACACCGTCACCACCGTCGGCTGCACTTCCAGGATGCCGCCCGAGACGTAGTACGGGTGACGTTCACCCTGCGCGTCGATCACCTCGACTGCACCCGGTTTCAGCAGCGTGATCAGCGGCGCGTGCCGCGGCGCGATGCCGAGCTCGCCGGCGATGCCAGTGGCGACGACCATACTGGCCTCGCCGTGGAAGATCTCGGCCTCGGCACTGACGATGTCGCAACGGATGGTGGACATGCCTTACGCCGCCTTCTTCTGTTCCGCCGCAGCCATCGCTTCGCCTTTCTTGATGGCTTCGTCGATGCCGCCGACCATGTAGAACGCCTGCTCGGGCAGATGATCGACCTCGCCATCCACGATCATCTTGAACGCGTGGATGGTTTCCTTCAGCGGCACGTACTTGCCGGGCGAGCCGGTGAACACTTCCGCCACGTGGAACGGCTGCGAGAAAAAACGCTCGCACTTGCGAGCGCGGTACACCGCTTGCTTGTCGGCTTCGGACAATTCGTCCATGCCGAGGATCGCGATGATGTCCTTCAGTTCCTTGTAGCGTTGCAACGTGCCCTGCACCTTGCGCGCGACGTCGTAGTGTTCCTGACCGATGATGTTGGGATCGAGCTGGCGCGATGTGGACGCCAGCGGATCGACGGCCGGATAGATGCCGAGCGAAGCGATGTCGCGCGACAACGCAACGGTCGAATCTAGATGCGCGAACGTGGTGGCCGGCGAAGGATCGGTGTAATCGTCGGCCGGCACGTACACCGCCTGGATGGACGTGATCGAACCTGTCTTGGTCGAAGTGATGCGCTCCTGCAAGCGGCCCATTTCATCCGCGAGCGTCGGCTGATAACCCACGGCGGAGGGCATGCGGCCCAGCAGCGCCGACACTTCGGTACCGGCCAGCGTGTAGCGGTAGATGTTGTCGATGAAGAGCAGCACGTCGCGGCCTTTGCCGTGTTCGTCCTTCTCGTCGCGGAAGAACTCGGCCATCGTCAGGCCGGTCAGCGCCACGCGCAGACGGTTGCCCGGCGGCTCGTTCATCTGACCATAGACCATCGCCACCTTCGACTTCGGAAAATCATCCGGCACCACGACGCCGGCCTCGATCATCTCGTGATAGAAGTCGTTGCCTTCGCGCGTGCGCTCACCGACGCCGGCAAACACCGACAAACCGGAGTGTTGCGTCGCGATGTTGTTGATCAGCTCCAGCATCGTCACGGTCTTGCCGACGCCCGCGCCGCCGAACAGGCCGACCTTGCCGCCCTTGGCGAACGGGCACATCAGGTCGATGACCTTGATGCCGGTCTCCAGCAATTCGTTGGCGGCCGCCTGGTCTTCGTAAGACGGCGCTTCCCGATGGATTTCCCAGTGCTCTTCCGAATTGACCGGGCCTCTCTCGTCGATCGGCTCGCCCAGCACGTTCATGATGCGGCCGAGCGTCGCCTTGCCCACCGGCACCTTGATCGCCGCGCCGGTGTTCTCGACCACGAGGCCGCGCTTCAATCCGTCGGTGGAACCGAGCGCGATGGTGCGCACCACGCCGTCGCCCAACTGCTGCTGCACCTCGAGTGTGACCTGCGTGCCCTGCACTTTAAGCGCGTCGTACACCTTCGGCACGGACTCGCGCGGAAACTCGACGTCCACGACGGCGCCGATGATCTGTACGACTTTGTTTTGGTTCATTGCCTTGACTCCAAAAAGCTGTAAGACGTTAGAGGTAAGACGTGAGAAGTAAAAGCTCGCTTAGCTTCTCGTCTCTCGTTTGAGCGAGCGCAGCGAGCGATCGTCTTACGTCTCACTGTTATACCGCCGCGGCACCGCCCACGATTTCCGAAATCTCCTGCGTGATCGCCGCCTGCCGCGCCTTGTTGTAGATCAGCGTCAGCGTGTCGATCGCCTTGGTCGCGTTGTCGGAAGCGGCTTTCATCGCCACCATGCGCGCGGCGTGTTCGCTAGCGAGGTTCTCCAGCACCGCGTGGTACACCAGCGCCTCGATGTAACGCTCCAGCACGTGGCTGATCACCGGTTCCGCTTCGGGTTCGTAGATGTAGTCCCAGTCGTGCGCGCGCTGCACCACCGCAGTGGCGACGCTGGGCGTCTCGGCATCGGCGGGGGTTTCGACGATCTGCTTGGCCGCTGCCGGCAGCGGCAACAGCACTTCGACGCGCGGCTTCTGCGTCATCGTGTTGACGAAATCGTTGAAGCACAGATAGACACGATCGACCTTGCCCTGCAGGTAAGCGTCGTCCATCACCTTGATCACGCCCGCGAGCTTCTCGATCTTCGGACGATCACCCAGATGCGAAATGCTGGCGATCATGTTGACCTTGATGCGGCGGAAGAACGCGGCGGCTTTCTGGCCGATCGTTACCACGTCCACCTCAACGCCCTTGTTCTCCCACTCGCGGATCTCGGCGAGCAGCTTGCGGAACAGGTTGGCGTTGAGACCACCGCACAAACCACGGTCGGTGGAAACGATGATGTAACCGACGCGCTCGACCTCGCGTTCCTTCAGCGCGGGATGTCGGAAATCCGTGGTCGCCTGCGCGATGTGCGCGATTACGCGGCGCATGTGCTTGGCGTACGGACGCGAGGCGCGCATCAGATCCTGCGCGCGGCGGATCTTCGACGCCGACACCATCTCCAGCGCGCGCGTCACCTTGCGCGTGTTCGCGACGCTCTTGATCTTGGATCGGATTTCTCTTGCGCCAGCCATGTCCCTAAACCTGTCAAAGGTAAGACGTGAGACGTGAGACGTGAGACGTGGAAGCTCTTCGTCTCACGTCTGAGCGAGCGCAGCGAGCGAACGTCTTACGTCTCACGGCTTCACCAGCTCCCCGTCTTCTTGAACTCGTCCAGCGCCGACTTGAACTTGCCTTCGATCTCGTCGTTCCAGTCGCCGGTCTCGACGATCTTCTGCATCAGATCGCCGTAATTGGATTCCATGTACTGGTGCAGCGCGTGCTCGAACGGCAGGATCTGATCGATGGGCAGCTCGTCCAGATAACCGCGATCGGCCGCATACAACGAAATCGCCAGTTGCGCGATCGAAAGCGGCGAATACTGCTTCTGTTTCATCAGTTCCGTGACGCGTTGGCCGCGTTCCAACTGCGCACGGGTCGCCGCATCCAGATCGGATGCGAACTGCGCGAAGGCCGCAAGTTCGCGGTACTGCGCCAGCGCCAACTTCACGCCGCCCGACAATTTCTTGATGATCTTGGTCTGTGCCGCGCCGCCCACGCGCGACACTGAAATGCCGGCGTTCACCGCTGGGCGGATGCCGGCGTTGAACAGGTCGGTTTCCAGGAAGATCTGGCCGTCGGTGATCGAAATCACGTTGGTCGGCACGAACGCGGACACGTCGCCCGCCTGCGTTTCGATGATCGGCAGCGCAGTCAGCGATCCGGTTTTGTCCTTCACCGCGCCATTGGTTTCGCGCTCGACGTACGCTGCATTGACGCGCGCGGCGCGCTCCAGCAGACGCGAGTGCAAATAGAACACGTCGCCTGGATACGCTTCGCGGCCCGGCGGACGGCGCAGCAACAGCGAAATCTGGCGATACGCCCACGCCTGCTTGGTGAGATCGTCGTAGATGATCAGCGCGTCTTCGCCGTTGTCGCGGAAGTATTCGCCCATCGCGCAACCGGCGTACGGCGCGATGTATTGCATCGTGGCCGAATCGGCGGCCGAGGCCGCGACGATGATGGTGTGCTCCAGCGCGCCGAATTCCTCCAGCTTGCGCACCACGTTCGCGATCGAACTCTGCTTCTGGCCGATCGCAACATAGATACATTTGATGCCGGTGCCGCGCTGGTTGATGATCGTGTCCACGGCCAATGCGGTCTTGCCGGTCTGGCGATCGCCAATGATCAACTCGCGCTGGCCGCGGCCGATCGGGATCATCGAGTCCACCGACTTGTAGCCGGTCTGCACCGGCTGCGACACCGATTGGCGCCAGATCACGCCCGGCGCGACTTTTTCCACCGGCGAAGTCTTGGTGGCGTTGATCGGGCCCTTGCCGTCGATCGGATTGCCCAGCGCATCCACCACGCGGCCGAGCAGCTCGCGGCCGACCGGCACTTCGAGAATGCGGCCCGTGGTCTTGGCGGTATCGCCTTCGCGCAGATGTTCGTATTCGCCCAGCACCACCGCGCCGACCGAATCGCGCTCGAGGTTCAAGGCCAGCGCGTAGGTGTTGCCCGGCAGTTCCACCATCTCGCCGGACATCACGTCGTTGAGCCCGTGGATGCGCACGATGCCGTCGGACACGGCGGTGAGCGTGCCTTCGTTGCGCGCCTCGGCGGCAAGCTTGAACTTCTCGATGCGCTCGCGGATCAGCTCGCTGATTTCGGAAGGGTTGAGTGTGGTGGCCATTTGCTATAGTTCCTTGCACGTGCTTTTGTTCGCACCCGCTGATGTGATTCGTTTGTGAGTAGTGAGTGGTGAGTGGTGAGTGAAAAGCAGATTCGCGCTTCGGCTCACAACTCACCACTCACAACTCACATCTTTAACTCGCCAACGCGCTCTCCAATCGCGCCAGCCGTCCGCGCACCGAGCCGTCGATCACCATGTCGCCGGCGTCGATCACCGCGCCGCCCAGCACTTCCGGATCGAGCGTCTGCTCCAGTTCGATCTCACGGTTGAAGCGGCGCCGCAGCGCTTCGCGCAAACGCGCGACTTCGCTTTCGTCGATCTTCGTCGCGCTGCGCACGTTCACCTTCAGCACGCGCTCCGCATCGCGCTTCATCTGTTCGAACAGCGCCGCGATTTCCGGCAGCTCGCGCAGGCGTCCGTTGTCGGCCAGCGTGGCGACGAAGCGTGCGAACGGCGTGTCTTCGCTCTCGCCTTGCGGCAGGAACAGACTCGCCAATTGCGTTGGCGCGATGCGCGGATCGCCGAACAACGCGCTCACCTGAGCCTCGCTCGCGACCTGCGCCGCGAAGGCAAGCTCTTGCGCCCATTCGCTTAAGCGCTGCTGCTCGTTCGCCAGCTCGAAAGCGGCGCGCGCGTAGGGACGGGCGAGGGTGAGTGGTTCCATCAGATTTCCGCGACCAGTTGCTCGAGCAGCGCCTTGTGCGCATCGGCGTTGATCTCGCGCTTCAGGATCTTCTCCGCACCGGCCACCGCGAGCTGCGCGACCTGTCCGCGCAGTTCCGCGCGCGCGCGGTGCGCCATGTTGTCGATGTCGGCCTGCGCCGCGGCTTTCAGCTTGGCCGCTTCCATCAACGCATCGGTGCGCGCCTTGTCCACGATTTGCGTGGCTTGGTTGTTGGCGCGCTCGATGATCTGCGCAGCTTCCGCACGCGCGGCCTTGATCTCCTCGGCCACGCGCGCGTCGGCATCCGCCAGTTCCTTGCGAGCGCGATCGGCGGCTTCGAGGCCTTCGGCGATCTTGTGCTGACGCTCTTCAATCGCGCGCGTCAGCGGCGGCCAGACGAACTTCATCGTGAGCGCGATCATGATCAGGAACGCGATCACTTCGCCGATCAGGGTGGCATTGATTTCCATCGCGGTGTTACCTGCCTGGATTCAAGGCGCCGTGGCGCGTCAATGCGCAGCC
>DATFCO010000014.1:0-4107 GCA_035253005.1 Rhodanobacteraceae bacterium | reverse complement strand
TCCTCGATCAATTCGTGATCGGGCGCGTAGCCTTGTGGTGCGCGGCTCAGGGAATCGCCCCAGAATTCGAAGCGATCGCGAAATGCTTTCGAATGCACAGCGCGTTTCCAGGCGGCGGGATTGTCGGCGATGAACTCGCGCAATTTCTTCAGCGTGGGTGATTCGGGATGCCAGATGCCGGCGCCGACGAAGCAGTTGCCGGAAGCGATATGCAGATAGAACGAAGGCGAGGGCCGCTCGCGGCGGCGCTCATGGAAGAAGCGCGCGCCCACCCAAGTCTTGTACGGCGCCTTGTCGCCGGCGAAACGCACATCGCGCTGGATGCGGAACAGCGAACCGCCGACCTTGCGCGGATCGGCGCGGTAATGCCTGCTGATCTTCGCCAATGGCGATTGCAGATCGCCGATCAGGCGCAGGTACGGTTCGCGCACGTCGCGTTCGTATTCGGCCTGGTGCGCCTTGAACCAGGTACGGTTGTTGTTGCGCACCAGCGCGCGCAGGAAGCGGAAGGTGGCGGGAGAGAAATAGGTTTCAGTCATTGCTCATGCGATCTCCACTTCGATCTCGTTGCGTAACTCATGTCCCCACGCCTGTAGCCGATCCAGTAATGCTTGCTTCTCGCCCGGCGGCACCTGCGCGCGCAACGCGGTGATTTCGTTTTCGTATTGCTCCAGCGTCAACGTGGTCAGCGGCGCTTCCCGAAGCAGCGTGTCGCGACAATGTGTCAGCCAGCGCGCATGCTCTTCCAACGAAAGACTCTGCGGCCAGTTGCGCGCGCGGTAGCGAAACAGCAGCTCGTTGAACTTGGGATCGGTGAAATCGAAGTCGCGCGATCCTAGTTGCTCCGGCGGGGTGGCGCGCACTTGCGCGCAGCGACGGCGATCGGCATCGCTCGCGAATCCCGCGTACAGCGCCAGTTCCGGATCGGCCGCTTCGCGAATGACTTCTTGTGCGAATGCCACGCGCACGCGTTCGGCCAGATTCTCCACGGTGCGCAAGGTCGCGAGGTGCGACAGACAGCGATCCAAATCCAGCCGGATGCGCGCGGCGTCCACGCCTTGCAGCACCGACAACGGCGCCAGTGCCGGCGACTTGTTGGCGTGCACGGTCTTCAGCGGCACGCGCTCTTCGCCTTCGGGCAGGTCGGCGCGTGCGACGAACAACCGCTCGCGGATTTCCTCGGCGCTGAATTGCGCCCAAGCGGGGTCGGGATCGAGATCGGCGACGATGATTTCATTCTTGCGTTGCGGGTGTTCGGCGATTGGCACAACCACGGCGAGGCAACCCCGCTCGGCCGGGTAGCGCTGGGAGACGTGCAGCAGCGGTGTCATGTTCGCAATGTCCAGCATTTCATACACGCGCTGCTTGCGGCGCATCGCAAGGTGCCACTCGAACAAGCGCGGCTGCCGCGCACGCAGCAGCTTCGCCAAGGCAATGGTCGCTTCGACATCCGACAGTGCGTCGTGCGCGCGCGATTGTTCCAGATGGTTCGCGATCGCCAGATGCTCGAGACGAAAACTCGGCGTGCCGTCTTCGCGCAGCGGCCATTCGATCCCCTGTGGACGCAACGCATAGCACATGCGCGCCAGGTCGATCAGGTCCCAGCGCGAGCACTGGTTGTCCCACTCGCGCGCGTAGGGATCGTAGAAGTTGCGATACAGCAACTGACGCGTGACTTCGTCATCGAAGCGAATCGAGTTGTAGCCCACCGCGCAGGTGCCGGGTGCAGCGAGTTGCTCGTGCACCGCCGCGGCGAATTCCGCTTCGATCATGCTGTCGCGTTCCGCATCCTGTGGAGTCAGTCCGGTGATCAGGCAGGCTTGCGGTTGCGGCAGACGGTCGCGCGGCGGCTTGCAGGTGAACGCGACGGGCTCGCCGGCGATTTCCAGTTCCGGCGTGGTGCGGATCGCGGCGAATTGCACCGGCCGGTCGAGACGCGGATTCGCGCCCCAGGTTTCGTAGTCGTGCCAAAGAAAAGTTTGCGCCATCGCCCGCGAGCGTAGCGGCGTGCCCGCTCACCGGCAATTGCGCCGCGCGCGCTTCGGGTTACACTCCCTCGCGGGAGGACGCATGCCGGGCATCGCCGACGACAATCTGGTCTGGATCGATCTCGAGATGACGGGCCTGTGCCCGGACCGGGATTCGATCCTTGAAATCGCTTGCGTAGTGACCGATCGCGAATTGAACGTGCTCGCGACCGGCCCCGAGTTCGCGATCCATCACGACGAAGCACGCCTCGATGCGATGGACGACTGGAACCGCAATCAGCACCGCAAGTCCGGTTTGTGGCAGCGCGTGCTGGAATCGGAGATCGATCATGCCTGCGCGGAAGCAGAAACCGTCGCGTTTCTGGCGCAATGGGTGCCGGCGGGCAAGTCGCCGATGTGCGGCAATTCCATTTGTCAGGATCGGCGTTTTCTATACCGCCAGATGCCGGCGCTGGAGAAATTCTTCCACTACCGCAACCTGGACGTTTCGACATTGAAGGAACTGGCGAAACGCTGGGCGCCGGAATTGTGTAAGGGCTTTACCAAGGAGTCTGCGCATACCGCGCTGTCGGATGTTCAGGATTCGATTGCGGAGTTGCGGTACTACCGCGCGCATCTCGCCGAGCTGGCGGGATTGGCGCGCATCTAATCGAGCAACCTCGATTCCGTCAGCACGTCCACGCCCCCGCGCGGCGTGATCGCGGCAGCGGGAATGCGCTCGCCATTGCGCCAGCGCGTGACCGCCCCACGCTTCGCTTCGCCTTCGACCAAAAACAGCACTGAACGCGCGCGTGAAATTCGAGCGGCGCTCAAGCTGACGCGCTCGGGTGGCGGCTTCGGTGCATCGAACACCGCGATCGCATCCGGAGCATCTTTTTGCACGCCCCAATCGTGATCAGGGAAAAGACTGGCGGTGTGGCCGTCTTCGCCCAGCCCCAGCAACACCAGATCGAAATCGCCGACCGCACGCAGGAGTTGCGAATACTGCGCGGCGCCGTCGATCGGTCCCGCCTCGGCGGGAATCGCGTGCACGTTGCTGCGCGGGATCGGCACGTGATCGAGCAACGCCTCGCGCGCCATGCGGCTGTTGCGCTGCGGATCGTTGGCCGACGCGCAACGCTCGTCGCCGAAATACACCTGCCACTTCGCCCAGTCGGTGATCGCCTTGCGCAGCATCTCGTAAACGCCGCGCGGCGTGTTGCCGCCGGCCAGCACGATGCGGAAAACGCCGCGCGCCGCGATTGCGCCATTGGCCGCCGTGCGCAATCGCGTAAACGCATCGGCCTGCAACTCCGCCACCGAAGCGAAGCCGTGCCAGCGCCCACGTTGTTGCGAATTCGTCATGTTGCAGTGGGTGGCGGCGTCAGTCCCTCATGCTTCATTTCATGGCCGCCGAATTCGTTGCGCATCGCGGAAAGCAGTTTGTCGGAGAAGCAATCCGAATCGCGCGAGCGAAGGCGCTCGATCAGCGCGGCGGTGATAATCGGCGCGGGCACGTTCAGGTCGATCGCTTCGGCGACCGTCCAGCGGCCTTCGCCGGAATCGGCCACGTAAGGCGCGATGCCGTCGAGATTCGGATTCTTCTTCAGCGCATCGGCGGTGAGGTCCAGCAGCCAGGAACGCACCACGCTCCCATAGCGCCAGATCTGCGTGATCTGTTCGAGGTCGAGGCCGAATTCCTGCTTGTGCTTCAGGATCGAAAGGCCTTCCGCGTAAGCCTGCATCATTCCGTATTCGATGCCGTTGTGAACCATCTTGGTGAAGTGACCCGAGCCGCTGGGCCCGACGCGGCCCCAGCCTTGATCCTTGCCGGGCGCCAGTGCTTCGAAGATCGGCGCGAGACGGTCGATCACGTCCTTGTCGCCGCCGATCATCATGCTGTAACCCTCCTGCAAACCCCACACGCCGCCGCTGGTACCGCAATCGACGTAGTGCAGGTTCTTTTCCGCCACGCGCTGCGCCCGCCGCATCGAATCCTTGTAGTTGGAATTGCCGCCATCGATCAGCACGTCGCCGGCTTGCAGTTTCGGAATCAGCGCATCCAGCGTCTGATCCACGATGTCGCCCGCCGGCACCATCAGCCACAGCGCGCGCGGTGATTCGAGCTTGCCGGGCAGGG
>DATFCO010000013.1:0-4690 GCA_035253005.1 Rhodanobacteraceae bacterium | reverse complement strand
ATCTTCCCTAATTAGCCCTTTGTGGCTGGAGAAATACTCGGACCAATCGTCGATTTGTTTAATTGCTGCTGCCAGACGCTTAGAGGGGACACCAGCTTTTGTAAAGGGCCTGCACTCAACGGGCTCGAGCTCAAAAAACATTACCTCCCAAACTCCAGAATAGGAGTTCAGGATTACATAGTCCGTTACGAAGCGACTCCCAAGGGGGAATTCGCGCAAGACATATCTGTCGTGTCCGCTTGCACGACAGAAGGTCCAATACAGGAGCTGTGGATGGGTACGCAATAGCTCCGAAATACCCCTTTCGCCCTTTTGTTTTTCCAAATACGAAGCGAAGTCTTCCACGCTGATGTACTCGCGCTGCATTGCCATGGACCGTGGTTTTCCTTTAGCAGATAAACCTACCCGAAACCTAGAATCAAAGCTGATGCGCTCTTGTGAGCTACGTCCTTTGCAACATATCACCTCAGAGCAGGCCATGGAGGGCCGTGTTGAGCGAGCTTCCGCGCCGTCGCATGACGCCGAGCATCGCAGCCGGGCGCGCGGGAAAGGCGCCACTGTTTGAGCACATGGATGTGCGAGTTGGCGCCGGCGCGCGCCCGGCGAGAAGCGCAGGGCAGTCGAGCCAACCGGATTGGCTCGACCGTCATGCCGGCGCGATGGCTTTGGCTACTTTCCCCGAAAGGAAAGTAGCCCGCTCGCCTTGGAGGCGAGCGGAAAAAGACATGGATGTCGAAGTGCCGGATGCAGAAGCACATCTTCGGACGAGCCACTGGATGCCGGCCTGCGCCAGCATGACGAACTACGCCGCCCGCCTCAGCGCCACCACCGCATTCAGCCCTCCGAACGCGAATGCGTTCGATAGCGCGGCGCGGGCTGGGCGTTCGCGCGCGGTGTTCGGCACGTAGTCGAGATCGCATTCCGGATCGGGATCGAGGAAGTTCGCGGTAGGCGGAACGACTTGATCTCGCAGGGCGCCGATCGCGGCGATCAGCTCGATCGCACCGGCGGCGCCGAGCGCGTGGCCGTGCACGGATTTGGTGGATGAAACCGCGAGCGTATCCGCATGCTCGCCGAAAACCTTCCGGATCGCGCGCGTTTCGGTGGGATCGTTGGCCGGCGTCGCGGTGCCGTGCGCGTTGATGTAGTCGATCTCGTCCGCATTCAGACCCGCATCGTCCAGTGCGGCTTGGATCGCACTCGCTGCGCCGGCGTCCGACGGCAGCACGATGTCGCCGGCATCGGCCGACATGCCCGCGCCTGCGAATTCGGCCAGGATCTCCGCGCCGCGCGCGCGTGCGTGGTCGAAATCCTCCAGCACGAACATGCCTGCACCTTCGGCCAGCACCAGACCGCGCCGCTGCTTGCAGAACGGCCGGCAGGTGTCGTCGGCCAGCACGCGCATCGCTTCCCACGCGCGCAGCACGCCGAGCGTGATGCAGGCTTCGGTGCCGCCCGCCAGCGCAACATCGCACAAACCCGAGCGCACCAGCGCGAACGCCGACGCGAGCGCGTGATTGGCCGAGGCGCAGGCGCTGGACGTGACGAAGGTCGGACCGGTGAGGCCGAACTCGATCGACACCTGCGAGGCCGGCGCGCTCATCATGCGCCGCACGATCGACAGCGGATGCATGCGCGGAATGCCTTCGCGGTACAGGCGTTTCGAACATTCGTCGTTGGTCTGCTCGCCGCCGGTGCCGGTACCGACCACGCACGCCGTGCGCGCGCGCAGGCTTTCGTCGGCGGAAAAATCGATGCCCGATTGCGAAACCGCTTCGCGCGCGGCGATGATCGGGAATTGCGAAACACGATCCAGCAGCAGCAATTTCTTCTCGTCGAAATGTTGCAGCGGATCGTAGTCGCGCACCTGCGCGGCCACGCGCACGCGCAAGGTCGGATCGTCGAAGCCGGAGAGCGGCGCGATCGCGCTGCGGCCTTCGCGCATGCCGCGCCAAACCGTTTGCGCGTCGTGCCCGAGCGCGCAAATCGCGCCCATGCCGGTGATCACGACGCGGCGGTTCATCGTTTTAACCGGAAGCAGGCGGACTCGCTGGTGGTACCGTGGGCGGCGGATTGGCTGCCTGTTCGGCCAACAGTTTCTGCACCGTTTCCACCAGTCCGCGCACCGACTCGGTATCGAAATTCGGATCGCGATCGGGCATCTGGATCTTGTAGTGATCCTCGATCTCGAAAATGATCTGGATCGCATCCAGCGACTGGATTTCCAGATCCTTCAGGGTCGAATCGAGCGTGATCTTCGACACGTCGATGTTGGCTTCCTTGGCAATGATGCCGAACACCGTCTGCTGCACGTCGTCGCTCATGGGCCGCTCCTGTTTCGCGTGCCTCGCCAGTATGCCAGCGGACGGAAGTTCGCGTTTCGAGAAAACAACGGTTCGGATCACGCGGCAGCGACGGCCAGGCCTGCGCACTCGCGCGGGGCCGCCAGAACGCGCGCGAAGAAATCCGCCGAGCGGGCGATCACCTGATCGCGCTCTCCGTCCACGGTGATCATGTGGTAGCTGTTGGCGAGCAGCACCGTTTCGGTCGGCGCGGAGACGCGTCGCTCGATAAGCCGCACGTTGCGCGCGCTGGCGATGTCGTCGTCGGCCGAATGCATGATCAGGCAAGGCGCGCGCACCTTATGCAGAAACGGCCGAACGTTCCAGACCAGCTTGTGGAATTCTGCCAGCGACGGCCATGGATTTCCCGGCAAGCCGCCGGTTTCGCTCATCCCCGCGAACATGGCGCCGGTGATGCGCTGGCGCACGCGCTCGTCCTTGATGCCGTACGGAAAACTTTCCATGAAACGGCGCTGCCTGAACAGTCCGAGCCCGCAAACGAGCGGCAGCATGAAGGACAGCCGGGCGAGTTTCGGGATGGTCCAGCCGTCGTAGAAAAACGTGCTTCCGTACAGCGCCAGTCCGCGAACCGCCTGCGGACGATCGATCGCCAGTTGCAGCGCCAGTACCGAGCCCATCGACAGACCGCCCGCGAACAGGTGATCGACTTCGCCCAGCAATCGATCCGCCGCTTCGGAAACGCTGCGGCGCCAGTCGCGCCAGCCGGTCTTCAGCAGATCGGATTCGGAACCGCAATGTCCGGCGAGTTGCATGCCGTAGACGGTGTAACCCGCGCGATGCAGCCCCTTGCCGACGAACCGCATCTCCGCGGGCGTGCCGGTGAGACCGTGGATCAGCAGCACGCCTGCGCGTCCGCCGCGCAACAGAAAATCCGCCTGCTTGATCATCGATTGCGTCATGACGCGCAGCTTCACCGTAGCTACGCGAGTGTGGTGCAAATCCCTTTCGGCGAGGTTTCGCCGGGATATTGCGAGAACCCCGGTTGACGTGAGGTTCAGCCTGCCAGCTTCGCCTTGACCTTCTGTGACAGCGCGCCGAAATCGGCGCGGCCGGCGGCGCGTTCCTTCAGCAGCGTCATCACCTTGCCCATGTCGCGCGCGGAGGTCGCGCCCGAATCGGCGATGGCCGAGGCGATCAATGCATCGATTTCGGCTTCCGACAACTGCGCCGGCAAGTAGGATTCGATCACGCCGATTTCATAGCGCTCCTGCGCGGCCAGATCCTCGCGCTGCGCGGCTTCGTATTGCGTGACCGAGTCGCGGCGCTGCTTCAGCATCTTCTCCAGCACGTGCAGCACCTGCGCATCGTCGAGCTGGATGCGCTCGTCCACCTCGCGCTGCTTGATGGCGGCCTGCACCAGCCGGATCGTGCCGAGCCGCTGCTTGTCGCCGGACTTCATGGCGGCTTTCATGTCGTCGGTGAGGCGGGCTTTCAGGGCGCTCATCTCCATCCTCCAAAACGAAAACAGCCGGCATCCGAGGATGCCGGCTGCCCGAATCGCAAACTCCTTGTCTCAGTACAGCCGCTCGCGCCGCGTCACTTCGCGCGACAGGCGGCGCAGGTGGCGCTTCACCGCGGCGGCGCGCTTGCGCTTGCGTTCCTGGGTCGGCTTCTCGTAGAACTCGCGCTTGCGGGTTTCGGCGAGCACGCCGGCCTTCTCGCAGGTGCGCTTGAAGCGGCGCAGGGCGATTTCGAAGGGTTCGTTCTCGCGAACCTTGACGCTGGGCATATCGGCTCCACTGTTAAACTGCCCGATCTCCCCGGGCGAGCCGCGAATTATAGCGTGTCTGAAGCCGAGTTTTCAAAGCCCGTCCTGGGCATCGAATCGTCCTGCGACGAGACCGGGCTGGCCCTGTTTCAAATGGGCAACCACCAGCCGGGCCGCGGCTTGCTGGCGCACGCGCTGTATTCCCAGGTCGACCTGCACGCCGAATACGGCGGGGTGGTACCGGAGCTGGCCAGCCGCGATCACGTCCGCAAGCTGCTGCCGCTGCTGCACCAGACCCTGGACGAAGCCGGCCTGTCGGTCCGGGACCTCGGCGGGGTGGCCTATACGTCGGGGCCGGGCCTGATCGGAGCGCTGCTGGTCGGTGCTTCCGTGGCGCGAGCGTTGGCCTGGGCGCTCGAGATCCCGGCCATCGGCGTCCATCACATGGAGGGTCACCTGCTGGCTCCGCTGCTGGAGGCGCCGGCGCCCGGCGACCCACCGCTGGCGCCGCCGTTCGTCGCGCTGCTGGTATCGGGCGGGCATTCGATGCTGGTGGGCGTGGAGGCGATCGGCCGCTACCGGATCCTGGGCGACACGCTGGACGACGCCGCAGGCGAAG
>DATFCO010000012.1:0-14473 GCA_035253005.1 Rhodanobacteraceae bacterium | reverse complement strand
CGATGACCGCGTCCGGCTTCCAGGCCGGTGGTTTCGGTGTCGAGCACGATCTGCCGCATGTTTTCTCTCGATGCGCATCCCTGCGCGGCAAAAGCGGCCATGCCTGGCCGCACTTTCAAATATGCAAAGACCGGCATCCTGCCGCGGCTTCGCGCGAAAGCGGTCGCGGCAAAGCCGCGCCGCCTTTCCGCAGCTTCGCTCACGCTCGCTGCGCCGGCACATCCTTGTGCCGGATTCTTCATTGGATGGTCTCTTTGAAGCGTTTGGCCTGTTCGCGCGCGGCGCGATCCACGATTTCGTTTTCCAAGTGACCGGAATGTCCGCGCACCCAGCGCCAGCTTATCTCATGACGCGCCGCCGCTGCAGCGAGCCGTTCCCACAGATCCTGATTCTTCACCGGCTTCTTGCCGACGGTGCGCCAGCCGTTGGCGCGCCAGCGCGGTAACCATTCCTCGATGCCCTGACGCAGGTACTGCGAATCGGTGCTCAGCTCGATTTCGCAGGCGCGGTTCAAGGCTTCCAGCGCAGCGATCGCGGCGTACAACTCCATGCGGTTGTTGGTGGTGGCCGTCTCACCGCCGGCGAGCAATTTCTCGTGCGCGCCGTAGCGCAGCAGTGCCGCCCAGCCGCCCGGCCCGGGATTTCCCAGGCAGGCGCCGTCGGTGAAGACTTCCACGCGCGTGCCGCTCATGAGCGATGCGCGCCCGGCATCCAGGGACTCTGTTCCGCGACTCCGCGCGCCCGCTTGGTTTGGATGCGCTGCATCATCAATCCGTCCTCGCGCTTGCGCGCCGACAACAGCCACGCCTCTCCACAGGTGCGCTCCAGCCAGTGCGGCATCGCGCGCGTGCTGGGCCAAGCCGCGCCGCAACGCACCGGCTGTCCCACGGCCAATCCAGTGCGCAGCAGTGCGCTCCGCCATCGATGTGCGCCCACGGCGCGCAGGAAGAGTTCTCCGCGTTTCCTGCGCGCTGCCCACCACGGTCGCCAGAGCGACAGCGGATGGCATTCGACCACCATCAGCACGCCGTGAGGCGCGAGCACGCGCGTGGCTTCGCCGGCGATCGCGCGCGTCGGCACGCCGGCGCCACCCAGGTGGCGGATCAACACGGCACCGAAACTGTTGTCGCAAAACGGCAGCGCCCCAGGTTTCGCGCGGAGCGGTCCATGGAGATCGCCTTCAGGATCGAGGCTCAACGCCGTCCAGCGGCCCAGACCCGCGGTCTGCGGCGCGGAACCGCCGATCGCATCGAGCAACAAGGCATGCGTGCCCGTGATCCGCGTCAGGCACGACAGGGATTCAGCCGTGGTGCGGTTCGCCAGAGCGGCGAGGATCGGATCGCGCGATGGATTGGCTTCGACTTGCGGCATCGGTGTTTGCGTTGTGCTGGTCAGAGCGACGAGTGTGACGGCGATCCCACGACACGACATTGTCGATGATCGGTGGGGTTCACGTTAACAGGTTGCTAACTTCAGCCCCAAACTCGACTGTTACAGTCGCGACTTCCTCGAGCTTCGGGATCCGCAATGCTGTCGCTGACCCCCCTGCCCGCGCTGGCTGACAATTACATCTGGATGCTGGCCGATGCCGAGGGCGGTACGGCGATCATTGTCGATCCGGGCGAAGCCGCTCCGGTGCTGGATGCGCTGGATGCACGGGGGCTGCAACTCGGCGCGATCCTGCTGACCCATCATCACCCCGATCATATCGGCGGCACCGCGGCCCTGCTGGAACGCGCGCCGCAGGCGCGCGTTTACGCACCGGTCGACGATCGTATTCCGCTCGCGCACCGGCGCGTGGTCGACGGCGATCAAGTCCGGATCGATTCACCGCGCGCTCGTTTCGAGGTGCTGGAAGTGCCAGGCCACACGCGCACGCACATCGCCTATCACGGCGAAGGTGTGCTGTTCTGCGGCGATACGCTTTTCAGTCTGGGCTGCGGACGGCTGTTCGAAGGCACGCCGGCACAGATGCTCTCGTCGCTGGATCGGCTGGCCGCGTTGCCGGAAAACACGCAGGTCTGCTGCGGCCACGAATACACGCTCGCGAACGCCGCGTTCGCGCAGACGATCGAGCCGGAGAACGAATCCCTGCACGCGCGCACCGAACAGGCGCGCGCGTTGCGCGAAGCGGGCCGGCCGACCCTGCCGTCGTCGATCGGCGATGAGCGTGCGGCCAATCCCTTCTTGCGGGTCGATGCGCTGCCCGAAGAGCAACCGCTTTTGCAAGCGGCGTCACTGGGCGACCGCGTCGCGCGCTTCGCCGCGCTGCGCACTGCCAAGGACAATTTCAGCGCATGAAGTTGCAGGCGCTCAGGCTCGCCTTCACCACCGTCGCGATGGCGCTGCTCGCCGCGTGCGCCGCTCAGCCTGCCCGCAAGCCTGCACCTGCTTCTGTTGCCATCGCGGCGCCGGCTTCGCCGACGCCCGTCGCCATTCCGTTGCCCCCCGCTTCGCCTGCGCCGGACATGTGGACGCGCCTGCGTGCGGATTTCGTGCTAGACGATTGCGGCAACCCGCGCGCACTGGCTTGGGCGCGGCGCATGACCCGCAATCCGCAGCAGTTTGCCGCACAGTTGCAGGAAGCCCTGCCATTGATGGCTTGGGTGCAGGCTGCGATCGAGCGCGCCCGCGTGCCGGGGGAGTTCGTGCTGCTGCCGTTGCTCGAAAGCAGCTACAACCCCGCCGAGCCGGGCCGACACGGTGATCCCGCCGGCATGTGGCAGATCATGCCGCAGACAGCGCGCACCTTGGGCTTGACAGTCGATCGCGAATACGACGGGCGGCTGGACCCCGCGGCATCCACACAGGCGGTGCTCGCGATGCTGAAGGAATACGGCAGCGAGTTGCACGATTGGCGGCTGGTGGACATGGCCTTCAACGCCGGCGAGTACAAGATCAGCGGGCTGCTGGGCGACCGCGATGCCGAGAGCATCAACGTGCCGAACTTGCGGGTGGGGTCGACCACGCAGAATCACCTCGCCAAACTGATGGCGCTGGCCTGCGTCGTGCGTGATCCGCAGCGCTTTGAAGTGGAATTGCCCTCGGCGCAAGGCGCTGCGCATCTCACGCTGGTGCAATTGCCGCATGCGGTGGAACTGGCGAGCGCCGCGCGTGCCGCGGATCTTTCGCTGACGCAATTGCGCGCACTCAACCCGGGATATCGCGGTGCGCGCATGCCCACAGACGCGCCGCATCATTTGCTGTTGCCGCAGGACAATGCGCAACGGCTGAGTGCGGTTCTGGATTCGCAAGGTGCGGCCGCTTTGGCTCTTGCGCAGCCTCGCTCGGCTTCGAAACATGCTCCGTCGGCGGAAATCCCGACCGAACTGGCTTCCGCCGGCAAACACCATGGCGTGTCTCGCCATCGTGTCGCGCAAGGCGAATCGCTGTGGAGCATCGCACGCCGTTACAAGATCGATCCGGCCAACCTACGCGCCTGGAACGCGCTGGCCAGCGACAGCCTGCGGACTGGACAATCGCTGCTGCTTTCCGCGCCGAACTGATCCGCCTCTCTCCTTGGCTTGGCTTACAATCTGCGGCTCGCGAGCGCCGCAGCCGCTGCGCGTCGTCACGATGGAGAACGATATGGGCTTCCTGCACGGCAAGCGTGCGCTGATCACCGGCATCCTCAGCAACCGTTCGATCGCCTGGGGTATCGCCAGCGCGATGCACCGCGAAGGCGCGCAACTGGCGTTCACCCACGTCGATGAAAAGCTGAAAGCGCGTGTGGACGAAGCGGCTGCCGCGTTCGGTTCCGAGATCGTGCTGCCGTGCGATGTGTCGCGCGATTCGGACATCGACGCGCTGTTCGAGAATCTGTGCGAGCACTGGAACGGATTGGACATCCTGGTGCATTCGATCGGCTTCGCGCCGCGCGAGGCGCTGGCCGGCGAGTTCCTGCAAGGCCTGACTCGCGACAATTTCCGCATCGCCCACGACATCTCCGCGTATTCGCTTTCCGCGCTGGCGAAAGCCGCGCGACCGCTGATGAAGGGCCGCAATGGTGCGATCCTGACATTGACTTATCTGGGCGCCGAGCGTGCGCTGGCCAGCTACAACGTGATGGGCCTGGCGAAGGCGAGCCTGGAAGCGAGCGTGCGCTATCTCGCGTACAACCTGGGCCCCGAAGGCACGCGCGTGAACGCGATTTCGGCCGGGCCGATCCGGACGCTCGCGGCATCAGGCGTGGCGGGTTTGCGCAAGATGATGGACCACGTCGAACACGCAGCGCCCTTGCGGCGCAACGTCACCATCGACGAGGTCGGCAACGCCGCTGCGTTCCTCTGCTCCGATCTCGCCTCCGGCATCACCGGCGAAGTGACTTACGTCGATGCCGGTTACAACATCGTCGGGATGGCGGGGCTGGAAATGGGGGAGTAATCCTTCTCCCTCGGGAGAAGGTGCCTCACCTCATGCGTTTGCAGGACAATCTGCCAAATGCGAGGCCCTTGCGAACGCATGAGTGAGGCGGATGAGGGGCCGCCTCTTCGCGATCGGAAACCTGATTGCGGAGCTCTCAGCTTCGATTCCGTCCCGAACCCTCGCCCCTGCCCTCTCCCGATGGGAGAGGGGTTTTACTGTAACCGGTCCATCGCGATTTCAACCTTCGCGTGCGCGCGCAGCGCGGCCAGCAAGCCATCGATGTCCTGCGCGCCGAACACCTGCGCCATTTGACTGCGAAGAATATCGCGCTGCGGCTTGGGCAAGCTGGACGGGCCGCCGTCGTGCACCGCATTCAAGACGACCAACGCGTAGCGCCCCTTCGGCAAAGAGGCCAACGACTGTGAAGTCTTGCCCGCCGCGGGACGCGGCATGCGGAACACCGTGTCCAGCAATTGCGGATCGAAGGCGCTGGAATCGCGCCCGACCGCGGTCGCCGGTTTGACCGTCTGACCTGCGGATTTCGCGATCGCTTCCAGATCTCCGCCTTTCTGCAATTGCGCGTACAGCGCGTCAGCCTGCTTTTTCGCGGCTTCGTCGGCGCGCGCCTGCAGGATGTCCGCGCGCACGGTGTCGCGCACCTGATCCAGCTGCTTCGGCTTGGACGCTTCGTGGTCGGCGACGTGGATCACCACGATGTGGTTGGTTCCCAGATCGATCGGATCGGAACTGTTGCCTTGCGCCAGCACCTGATCGGAAAACGCCGCCTTCACCACCGCCTTGTTGGCGGCGATGCCGGAAGTCGCGCCGCTGCGCGGGAACAGCGGCGTGGTCTGCACCGTCAGCCCAAGCGCCTTCGCGGCGGGCTCGAGCGAACTCGGATCCTGATAGACCAGATCGGTGAGCTTGCCGGCGACGTCGCTGTATTCGCTCTCGCGTTCGCTCTTTTCGGCTTCGGCCGCGAGCTGATCGCGCACTTGCGCGAAGGATTGCACCTGTCCGCCCCGGACGTCCTTCAGATCGATGATGTGATAGCCCTCGGGCGACAGCACCGGATCGGAAATCTCGCCTTTCTTCATCGCGAACAACGCGGCTTCGAAAGCCGGATCGGTGTCGCCCTTCTGCAGCCAGCCCAGATCACCGCCCTGGTTCTTCGAACCCAGGTCGTCTGAATACTGTTTTGCCAGTTGGGCGAAATCCGCGCCCGGCGCCTTGGCCAGTTTGTCGACCTGTTGTGCCTTGGCGAGCGCGGCCTTCTGTTGCGCGGGCGTGGCGTTCTTCGGAACCGAAATCAGGATATGCGCAGCCTCGCGTTCCTCGGGCGCGCCGAATTTCGATTTTTCCTTTTCATAGCGCGCCTTCAGATCCGCCTCGTCGGGCGGCGCCACCTTCATGTCGGCGGCGTTGACTTCTATGTAGTGCAGCGACACCTGTTCGGGCGTCATGAACTCCTTGAGATGCGACTTGTACCACGCGGCAATCTCGTCGTCGCTGACGTTGCTGTCGGCCGGCTGCGGCAACGGCAGTTCGACGTAGTGGAAATCGCGCGTCTGCATGCGCAGCTTCAGGTAGGAATCGAGCTCCGCGTCGGTAGCGAAGGCGGTGTTGACGATCGGTTCCGGCAACTGGCTGACCGCAAGGCTGCTGCGCACTTCATCCTGATATTGCTGCGGAGTCTTGCCGTTGGCGGACAGCATGGCGAGGTACGCATCCGGGCTGAAACGACCGTCGACCTGGAATTGCGGCACCTGCTCGATCTGCGCACGCACCGCCGAGTCCGGCACCACCACGCCGAGCTTCTCGTTGAGATTCAGCAGCAATTGCTGGTTGATCAGGCGGTCCAGTGCGGCGCGTTTGACTTCAGGCTTCTCGAAATCGGACGCGTCCATGGTGTTGCCCGGCTGCGCCAGTTGCTGCTGACGGTACTGGTTGAAACTGTCCTGGAAATCCTGCTGCGAAATCTCGTGCCCGTCGACCTTGGCGACCCAGGTTTCGTTGCGCGCAACGAAGTAGGATTCGATGCCGAAGAACGAGAACACGAACACCATCAGGCCGAAGATCACCTTCGCCGGCCAGCCGCCGAGCTTTTCGCGGATTTGTTGCAGCATGGGAATCGAATCGCCGCCAGGACAAGCGGCGATTATAAGGGAAGCGCGGCTTTCAAGGCCCTGCCGAAGCGCTCATCGAAGCCTGCTTCTGTTGAGAAATGCGAACAGGGATGTGCGCTTCTGATGTTTCCGAACGCCACCGACTATTTCGCTACCACATCGCTTATCGAAGGAGCGATCATGGACGATCGCATAGATATTGAATAGTGCAGCCATGGATGGCTGCTTGTGGACTCGATCGAGGCAGTGATCAAGCCGATCCCCAAGTGCCCCGGAAAACCCGCGATCAGGGACGATCGCACAAATCGAACCCGCAGGCCAAGGACGGCCTGCCCGCGGGAATGGGTGCTGAGGGGATCGAACCCCCGACCCTCTCCGTGTAAAGGAGACGCTCTACCGCTGAGCTAAGCACCCGCTTCAATCAATAAACCATCGCGCGCAGCGCGATTATCACTTCCCTCTCCCGCCTGCGGGAGAGGGCAAGAGGTGAGGGGCGAATTGCGAAGACTCCAAAAATACCACGGCCGATGCTTGTCGCATCGGCCGCGGGACAGCATCGCGCGCCAGCGGCGCGCGATCAGCGAATCAGTTCAGTGCATCCTTCAGCGCCTTGCCGGCCTTGAATGCCGGAACCTTGGACGCCTTGATCTTGATGTTCTCGCCGGTGCGCGGGTTGCGGCCGGTACGCGCCGAACGTTTGCGCACCACGAAGGTGCCGAAACCGACCAGCGACACATCGTCGCCCTTCTTCAGCGCCTTGCGGATGATTTCGGTGGTGGCATCGAGCGCGCGACCGGCGTCGGCCTTGGAAAGATTGGCGTTGTCGGCGATGGCGTTGATCAGCTCAGCTTTGTTCATGGAGATTCCCTCATTGAAGGTTCGTGCGGCCCGCGGATTGTTCGGTCAGGTTTTCAAAAGGAGCGCATCCTGTTACACCGGCGTCGGGCCCCCATCGGGATGCGCTGCGCTCCCCGTGACGCGCGAAACGTGTAACGCGCGCAGCACGGCCGGGCCTTTATACCAGTGCCCTTATGCCCGTGCAATAAAGGCGGGGCGCGGATTTCAGCGATTCGTACGACTCGCGCAGCGAGCCGACGCGCGCTAGCACGGGACGTGCCGACGCATGCCATGGGCGCGAAATCTTCCACCGGACGAAATGCATGCCGCATGATGTGCGCGCATGTGTTTGTTGAAACTGGCGCGAGTTTTCGCACCGCCGCTCATGTCGCGACGTCAGCACGGACTTCGGAAACCGAAGCCAATCCCGAAGCCGGCTGTTGTTGAAGAGTGCGCACATGGATGTGCGCTTCTAGACTTCGAATCGCCGCGATCTGCTGGCTCACACCCACGCGCCTGTCGAAAGAGCAATCAAGGATGATTGCAAAAATCAATGCGGCCGAGCGGGCGTATTGTCCTCGTTGCCGTCGTGCGCACTTTCGTGCACCACTTTCTCGGCGGTGGCGGTGCGCGGTTCATCCTTGGGCTGTGCGGCCAACGGACGTTCCAGCGCGAGATCCAGCACCTGATCGATCCAGCGTACCGGCAGAATCTTCAGCGCGCCCGTGATGTTCTGTGGAATGTCGGCCAGGTCCTTCTCGTTCTCTTCCGGGATGATCACCGTGGTGATGCCGCCGCGGTGCGCGGCCAGCAGTTTTTCCTTCAACCCGCCGATCGGCAGCACGCGTCCACGCAACGTGATCTCCCCGGTCATCGCGACTTCCGAACGCACCGGAATGCGAGTTAATGCGGAGATCAATGCGGTGCACATCGCGATGCCTGCACTGGGGCCGTCTTTGGGCGTGGCGCCTTCCGGCACGTGTACATGAATGTCATGCTTGTCGTGGAATTCCGGATCGATGCCGAGCCGCTCGCTGCGCGCGCGCACCACCGACTGTGCGGCATGGATCGACTCCTTCATCACGTCGCCCAATTGTCCGGTGAGGATCAGTTTTCCCTTGCCGGGAATCACGGTGGCCTCGATGCTCAACAGATCGCCGCCGACCTGCGTCCAGGCGAGACCGGTCACCAGCCCGATTTCGTTCTGTTCTTCAGCACGGCCGAAGTTGTGCCGGCGCACGCCCAGGTATTTGTCGAGATTGTCCGAATCCACCTTGATCCGCGAGGCGGATTTTTTCCTGGATGTCTTTGCAGCCGCAATGGCCTGCTTGACTTCGCCCTGCTCCATCAGCGCCTTCGCTTTGCGGCGTTCGGCCTTGCTGCCCGCCTGCGCCAGCGTCAGCTCCTTCACCACCTTGCGGCAGATCTTGGCCAGTTCGCGCTCCAGATTGCGCACGCCGGATTCGCGCGTGTAATAGCGGATGATGTCGCGCAGCGCGGCCTCGGTGACGGAAAGCTCGTCATTCTTTAAACCCGCGGCCTTGATCTGTTTCGGCAGCAAGTATTTCTGCGCGATCGCGACCTTCTCGTCCTCGGTGTAGCCGGGAATGCGGATCACTTCCATGCGGTCCAGCAGCGGCGCCGGGATGTTCATCGAGTTGGCCGTCGCGATCCACATCACCTCGGAGAGATCGAAATCGACTTCGAGATAATGGTCGTTGAAGGCGTGGTTCTGCTCGGGGTCGAGCACTTCCAGCAAGGCCGCGGAAGGATCGCCGCGGAAATCCATCGCCATCTTGTCGATTTCGTCCAGCATGAACACCGGATTGCGCATGCCCACCTTGGACATGTTCTGGATGATGCGGCCCGGCAACGAACCGATGTAGGTGCGCCGATGGCCGCGGATCTCGGCTTCGTCGCGCACGCCGCCCAGGCTTTGGCGCACGAACTTGCGGTTGGTCGCACGCGCGATCGATCGGCCCAGCGAAGTCTTGCCCACGCCGGGCGGACCGACCAGACAGAGGATCGGACCCTTGATCTTGTTGACGCGCTGCTGCACGGCCAGATATTCGAGGATGCGCTCCTTCACCTTCTCCAGCCCGAAGTGGTCCTCGTCCAGCACGGCTTGCGCGAGCGCCAGATCCTTGCGCACCTTGGTGCGCTTCTTCCACGGCACGCCGACCAGCCAGTCGAGATAGTTGCGAACCACCGTCGCTTCCGCCGACATCGGCGACATCATCTTCAGCTTGTTGAATTCCTGTTTGGCCTTGGCGAGCACCGCCTTGGGCATGCCGGCGTTGTCGATCTTGCGGCCCAGCTCGTCCATCTCGCTGGCGCCTTCCTCCATGTCGCCCAGCTCCTTCTGGATCGCCTTCATCTGCTCGTTCAAGTAGTACTCGCGCTGGCTCTTCTCCATCTGCGACTTGATGCGACCGCGGATGCGCTTCTCGACCTGCTGCACGTCCAGCTCGCTTTCCACCAGCCCGATCAGCAGTTCCATCCGCGCGCCGACTTCGGCGGTTTCCAGCGCCTTCTGCTTGTCCGACAGGCGCACGGAAAGATGCGCCGCCACGCTGTCTGCCAAGCGCGAGGGATCCTCGATCCCCGACAAGCTGGACAACACCTCCGGCGGCAGTTTGCGGCTCTGCTTCACCAGTTGTTCGAACAGCGACACCAGCATGCGCACGGCCGCTTCCAGTTCGGCGCCTGCGCTTTGGTAACCGGGTTCAATCGTCTCGATCTGCGCGCGCAGCATCCCGTCCTGCTCCTGGAACTTCGTCACGCGCGCGCGCGATTGCCCTTCCACCAGCACTTTCACCGTGCCGTCGGGCAGCTTCAACAACTGCAACAGGCTCGCGACCGTGCCGATCTGATAGAGATCCGCCGGCGCCGGATCGTCGGTCTCCGGACGCTGTTGCGCGACCAGCAGGATCTGCCGGTTGCCCGCCATTGCGTTTTCCAGCGCCTTCATCGACTTCTCGCGGCCGACGAACAGCGGGATCACCATGTGCGGATAAACCACCACGTCGCGCAGCGGCAGCACGGGCAGATCGGTTGAGACGATTTTGGTTTCGGCGGTTTCGCTGGACATGGTTCCGGAATTCTTCTATTGAGAGTGCGGCCATGGATGGCCGCTTTTTGATCTTTGCAATCATGGACGATTGCAAAAACAACTGCGGCGAGGATCGTCGCTCCATCAATTCGCGTTCATGCACGAACGCACAGATTCGCATCCCTGCGGCAACATCGCTACAGAATCGGACGACAAAATCGGAGTTGCAGAATCACGGTTACAGAATGGTGGCGGAGCGCCCGCGGATCAAGCGTGGGCGGCATCGACGCGCGAATGGCCGTTCCCGCTTGCGCGGGAGCGACGAAGGCACAACGGGAGAGTCGGGAAGCGATGCGGCCTCAGGCCGCATCGCCTTCGGCCGCGGCGCGCGGCGTTTGCAGATTGCCGCGGTAGATCAGATACGGCTCGGCCTGGCCGTTGATCACGGCTTCGTCCACCACGACCTTGCTGACGTGTTCCAGCGAAGGCAGTTCGTACATGGTGTCCAGCAACACGCTTTCGAGGATGGTCCGCAGGCCGCGAGCGCCGGTCTTGCGTTTCAGGGCGCGTTTGGCGATCGCGGTCAGCGCCTCGGGCCGGAACTCGATCTCGACGTTCTCCATGTCGAACATCTTCTTGAACTGGCGCACGATCGCGTTCTTTGGCTCGGTGAGGATCTTCACCAGCGCCGCTTCATCCAGCTCGTCCAGCGTCGCAACCACGGGTAGACGGCCGACGAATTCCGGGATCAGCCCATACTTCACCAGATCTTCCGGCTCGACATCGGAGAGGAACTTGCCGAGATTGTGCTTGCGCTCGCGGCTGCGGATCTCGGCACCGAAACCGATGCCGGTGGTTTCCGAGCGCTGCTGAATGATCTTCTCCAGCCCGGAAAACGCGCCACCGACGATGAAGAGGATATTGCGCGTATCGACCTGCAGGAATTCCTGCTGCGGATGCTTGCGCCCGCCCTGCGGCGGCACCGAGGCGATGGTGCCCTCGATCAGTTTCAGCAGCGCCTGCTGCACGCCTTCGCCGGAAACGTCGCGCGTGATCGAGGGGTTTTCGCTCTTGCGCGAAATCTTGTCGATCTCGTCGATGTAGACGATGCCGGTCTGCGCCTTCTCGACGTCGTAGTCGCACTTCTGCAGGAGCTTCTGGATGATGTTCTCGACGTCCTCGCCGACGTAGCCCGCTTCGGTCAGCGTGGTGGCATCGGCGATCGTGAACGGGACGTTCAGCAGCCGCGCCAGCGTTTCCGCAAGCAGCGTCTTGCCGCAGCCGGTCGGGCCGATCAGCAAAATGTTCGACTTGGCGAGCTCGATGTCGTCGTTGCGCGCGCGCGATTCCATCCGCTTGTAGTGGTTGTACACCGCGACTGCAAGCGCCTTCTTGGCGCGCGTCTGCCCGATCACGTACTGATCGAGCGTGTCCATGATCTCGCGCGGCTTGGGCAACTGGTTGCGGCCGGTGGCGGCCTTCTCTTCCAGCTCCTCGCGGATGATGTCGTTGCACAGCTCTACGCATTCGTCGCAGATGAACACGCTGGGGCCCGCAATCAGCTTGCGGACTTCGTGCTGGCTTTTGCCGCAGAACGAGCAGTAGAGGATCTTGCCGCCGTCGCTGGCCCGGCCTTGCCGGTCGTCGCTCATTTATGTGACCCGATTTCTTGTCGCGGTTTGAGGATAACACAGCCCCGCGCACCCGCCAGGGCGCTGGAAGCTCGGGGGAACGCGGTTCCACGGCGCCCGGCACGGCCAAGCGCCCCGGGGACGAGGAGGGCCGCTCGCAGCTCAGGCCGACTTCACCGAGGCGTCGGGCCGGCGTTCGAACACCGAATCGATCAGCCCGTACGCCTGCGCGTCCACAGCGCTCATGAAGCGGTCGCGCTCGGTGTCGTGGGTGATTTCCTCGATCGGCTTGCCCGTGTGCTTGGCATAAATCGCGTTCAGTTTCTCGCGCAAGGCAAGGATTTCACGCGCATGGATCTCGATGTCGGAAGCCTGACCGGAAATCCCGCCCGCCCACGGCTGATGGATCATGATGCGCGAATGCGGCAGCGCGTAGCGCTTGCCTTTGGCCCCGGCCGTCAGCAATAGCGAGCCCATGCTGGCCGCCTGCCCCACGCACATGGTGCTGACGTCGGGTTTCAGGTACTGCATGGTGTCGTAGATCGCCAGACCGGCAGTAACCGAACCGCCCGGCGAATTGATGTACAGGCTGATGTCCTTTTCGGGATTCTCCGATTCCAGGAACAGCATCTGCGCGATCAGGATGTTGGCGACCTGATCGTTGACCTCACCGACCAGGAAGATCACCCGCTCTTTCAGCAGGCGCGAATAGATGTCGTAGGAACGCTCTCCGCGCGAGGTCTGCTCGACCACCATCGGGATCAGATTGAGGTTCTGTATCGATGGCGGGAATGGATTGCTCATCTTGTTCTCCGAAGCTGGGCGATGGTCCGGGTCCGGCCATCTTAACTAGGATGCATGACTTCGTCGAAGCTCAGATTCCGTTCGGTGGCCGTTGCGTGTTCGGCCACCCATTCCGCGACCTGATCCTCGAGCACCGAGTTGCGCACGCCTTCCAGCAACTGGGGATCGGAAGCGTAAAGTTCAATGACCTTCTGCGGCTCCTCGTAAGTAGACGCGATGGTCGCGATCGCTTGCGACACGCGTTTCTCGTCCGGGCGGATGCCGTTGTTGCGGCCGATCTCGCGCAGCAGCAGGCCCGCGGCCACGCGGCGGCGCGCGACCGGCTGCGCCGCGGCGCGTGCTTCGGACGGCACCGGTGCATCCGCGGCGAGCCCCGGCGCGGAAGCGCGCACCAGCCGATCGGCCTCGGCGTCCACCAGCACCTGTGGCACATCGAGTTGCGGATAGGCATCCACCAGCTTGCTCGCGACCGCGCTGCGCAGACGCATGCGCAGCGCGTTGTCCAGCTCGCGCTCGAGATTGGCGCGCACTTCCCTGCGGAAGGTTTCCACGTCGCCCTCGGCGATACCGAAGCCACGCACAAACGCTTCGTCCACTTCCGGCAGGCGCGGCTCGCGAACCTTGTCGATTTTCACACTCGCCTGCACCAGTTTTCCGGCCAGTTGCGCATCGCGGAATTCGACCGGAAAGGCGACGGCTGTTTCGAATTCGTCTCCGGCGCTGCGGCCGCGCAGCACTTCTTCGAAGGCGGCGAACAGGGCGCCGGAGCCGATCACCGTGGCAGCGCGCTCACGGCCTTCCTGGGGGTGACGGTACTCGCCGGCTTGCGCGGACCAGTCGAAGATCACCATGTCGCCCGCCTGCGCCGCGCGTTCGACATCCGCGAACGTGCGCCGCTGCGTGCGCAGTGTCTCGATCATCGCATCGATGTCGGGATCGGTGACCTGCGCGGTGGCGCGCTCGATCTGCAATCCGGCCACATCAATCGGCGGCATCTCCGGCAACACCTCGAACGTGGCGGTGTAGGCGATTTCGCCACCTTCGGGTTTGCCGCTGGTATCGATGTTAGGCGCGGCCACCGGTTGCAGGTTTTCCTTCTGCACCGCTTCGCGGAAGGTGCTGCCGACCAGATCCGACAGAGCTTCTCCGCGGATCTGCGCGCCGAAGCGCTGCTCGATCACCTTGGGCGGCACCTTGCCGGGGCGGAAACCTTTCAGCCGCACGTTGCGGCTCATTTCGGTGACGCGCTCGCGCACGCGCGACTCGAACCGCTCGGCCGGGAACCGGACCGTCAGCTTGCGCTGCAGCTTGCCGGTGTTTTCGAGTTGCACTTGCATAGATACTCCGTGGTGCGAAAGGTGGGACTCGAACCCACACGGTGTTACCCGCCAGAACCTAAATCTGGTGCGTCTACCAGTTCCGCCACTTTCGCGCCGCCATTATCAACAAACCATCGCGCGAAGCGCGATTATCACTCCCCCTCTCCCGCTTGCGGGAGAGGGCAAGGGGTGAGGGCCGAACTTGCCGGAACAAAATGGTGGGCCGTCTAGGACTCGAACCTAGGACCAAGAGATTAAGAGTCTCCTGCTCTACCAACTGAGCTAACGGCCCCTGTTTATATGCATTCCTGCATATGAAAGCGGCCATCCATGGCCGCA
>DATFCO010000011.1:0-2564 GCA_035253005.1 Rhodanobacteraceae bacterium | reverse complement strand
CTGCGCAAGCGCGCGGCGATCCACGCCGGGCGCGGCGAGATCGTCTACGAGATCGCCAACTACGACGTCGAGCCGCACGAGGTGGAACTGGCGATCGGCGTGGACGCGGATTTCCGCGACATCTTCGAAGTGCGCGGCATGCGGCGCGAGAGCGAAGCGCCGCCGCGCGAGCGCGAAAGCCGCGACGACGAGCTGCGTTTCGACTACACCGGACTGGACGGCATACGCCGCACCACCACGCTGACGTGGTCGCGCACGCCGGATGACCGCGGCGCGCGCTCGGTGCGCTTTCGCTGGGCGTTGCCGCCCAATGCCTCCGCGTCGGTCACCGCCACGCTGCTGTTCGTGGAACACGGGCACGATGGCAAGAGCGACGCGCGGCGCGAGCGAGCGGCGGCCGATCACATCGCGCACTGGCAGGGATTGTTGCCGAAAATCGAAACCGGTTCCCGCACGCTTGCGTTGTGGCTGCGGCGCAGCGAGGCGGACCTGTGCTCATTGATCGCCGAAACGCCGCACGGTCCGTATCCGCACGCGGGCGTGCCCTGGTTCAACACGGCGTTCGGGCGCGACGGCCTGATCACCGCGCTGCAACTTTTGTGGGCGATGCCGGAGCTGGCGGCAGGAGTGTTGCGTTTCCTCGCCTCGATGCAGGCGAAAAAGGAAGATCCCGAGCACGATGCCGACCCCGGGAAGATCGTGCATGAGACCCGCGTGTGCGAAATGGCCAATCTCGGCGAGGTGCCGTTCGGGCGCTATTACGGTTCGGTCGATGCCACGCCTTTGTTCATCGTGCTGGCGGGCGAATACCTGCGCGCCACGCACGATCTCGATCTGATCCGCGAATTGCGCCCCGCGCTGGATGCGGCGCTGCGCTGGATCGACGACTACGGCGATTCCAATGGCGATGGTTTCATCGATTACGCCAGCCACACCGAACAGGGATTGAGCAATCAGGGCTGGAAGGATTCGGTGGATTCGATTTCGCACAAGGACGGCGAACTGGCCAGTTCGCCGATCGCACTGTGCGAAGTGCAGGGCTACGTGTACGCGGCATGGATCGAAGCCGCGCACCTGCTGCGCCTGCTGGGCGATCGCGACGCCGCGCAGCGCTATCGCGACAAGGCGCGCAGCTTGAAGAAACACTTCAACGAAGCCTTCTGGATCGACGACCTGGACAGCTATGCGCTGGCGATCGACGGCTCCAGCCGTCCGTGCGAAGTACTGGCCTCGAATGCCGGCCAATGCCTGTGGACCGGCATTGTGGACCGTGACAAGGCTACGCCGCTGACGCGCGTGCTGCTCGGCAAGCGCATGTTCTCCGGCTGGGGCGTGCGCACGCTGGCCGAGGGCGAGGCGCGCTACAACCCGCTGTCCTACCACAACGGCTCGGTTTGGCCGCACGACAATTCGCTGATCGCGTGGGGCTTCGCCCGCTACGGTCAACCCGATTCGACGGTGAAGGTGTTCTCCGCATTCTGCGATGCGGCCACGTTGCTGTCGCTGCATCGCCTGCCGGAACTCTATTGCGGTTTCGAAAAGCACAGCAGCCTGGGACCGGTACCGTATCCGGTGGCGTGTTCGCCGCAGGCGTGGGCGGTGGGCAGCGTGTATCTGCTGCTCGCTTCCGTGCTCGGAATGGAAATCGACGCGCGCCGCAAGCGGCTGGTGTTCCGCTCGTCGCAGTTGCCGCCGGGCGTGGATCGCTTGCGCATCCACCGCTGGCGCGTGGGCGGCGGCGAGTGCGATCTGGAATTCCGCCGCCATGGCGCCGACATCGCCTTGCACGTAGCCGCCAAGCCGCCGGGCTGGACGGTGTTGACGGTGAAGTGACGTTTGCTACGGATGCGCGCGTGAACACGCGGTGCATTCGGCGCGCGTGATGCGGCCATCGCGGTCGGCATCGCATTGCGAGAAGTGCGAAGCCAGCCAGGAATCCGTCGCGGCGTTCTGACGCGTCAGGTAGCCCTGATGTGTGGTATCGAGGCTGTCGAAAGGCGTCGCCGCGCCGTTCGTGCTGTTGCCGCCATTCGTGCTGGCGGCATTGGAATTCGTTCCATTCACGCCGTTGCCGTTCGGCGGCGGATTTGAGCTGCCGGTGGGGCTGCTCGAGTAGTTGGGAGTCGTCTGCGGATTGCCCATATTGCCTTGCGTGCCTTGCGGCGATCCCTGCGTGCCTTGCGTTGCGCCCGGCGGCGTCTGCTGCGCGTAGGCCGCGCAAACCGCCAGTGTCAGCGGTGCAACGAGGATGAGTTTGCCGAATATCCTGTTCATGATCTTCGTCCGAGTGCGCACGAGGCGCGCGCCACCGCTACCGAGCAATGGACGTGCCATCGATCGCTCGCGCCTGCATGCGGCCACGCCGGTGAGTGACGTGAGCTTATTTCACGGGTGAGAACGGAATTCACGATCCCTGCGCGCATCTGCGCGTAAAAAGCGACCTGCATATCCGCGCGCATTGCGCGGTTGATCGCCGCCCGCCTCGGCGCGTGGCACACACAACGCGACCCGCAACGGAGGAATCGACATGGCAAAGGACAGCAACGCGATCGAACTGCTGAAGC
>DATFCO010000010.1:0-3289 GCA_035253005.1 Rhodanobacteraceae bacterium | reverse complement strand
ACGAACTTGAACACCACCCAGGTGATCCACACCGGGATGAAGGCCAGCAGGCCAGTCAAAAGATAGCGCTTGAAATGCAGCGGCGGCATGGCATTCGGGGAAGGACGGGGCGGCGGCTATTGTAGAGGCGCACGAACGGTGTGATTTTTTCCGCTGCGGGGCGAATCATCGGGAAAAGGGCAGGGGATTCCATGCGCGGCAAACCCGACCAACGGCGGTTCGAAACGCTCCTGCGAGAGCATCAGGGCATCGTGTTCAAGGTGGCTGGCGCGTATGCGCGCAGCGTGCACGACCGCGACGACCTCGCGCAGGAGATCGCCGCCCAGCTTTGGCGTTCGTTCGGCTCGTTCGACGAGCGCCGCGCGAAGTTCACCACCTGGATGTACCGTGTCGCGTTGAACGTGGCGATCTCCCATGCGCGCAGCGCGAAGCGCTTGGGCGCGGAACAGCACGAGCCGCTGGACAGCGTGCATCTCGAAACCATCGCCGGCGAGGGCGATGCGCAGCAGGACGCGGCGGAACGCGACGAACGCCTCGCGGCTCTGCACGCCTTCATCGCGCAACTCGATGCACTGAACCGCGCGCTGGTGTTGCTGTATCTGGAAGACCGCAGTTATGCCGAGATCGCGGACGTGCTCGGCATCACCGAAACCAATGTCGCGACCAAGCTCAACCGCATCAAGCAGAAGCTGCGTGCGCAACAGACACGCGAACAAACACGAGGAGCATGACGATGGAACTCGACGAAATGAAGCAGGCATGGCAACAGATGACCGGCAGGCTGGACGCGTTGCAAGCGTCGAATGTGAAACTGCGCACCGATATGCAGAAGGAGAAGGTCGTGCGCTCGATGCGGCGCACGTCGCTGCTGATCTGGTTCGAGGCGATCGTCAATGGAGCGGGTTTGCTGCTGCTCGGCACGTTCGTCTCCCGGCAGGATGCGCTGCGCTTCACCATGGCTGCGTTGATCCTGTACCCGGCGGCGATCGCCATCTTCGCCAGCAGCGTGGCGCAGCTCACTATGCTGGCGAAGCTCGATTATGGCGACGAGGTGCTCGCCATCCAGAAAAAGCTAGATTCGCTCCGGATGCTGCGATTGCGCACCGTGCAGATGGAACTGCTGTTCTCGTTGCTGTTGTGGGTGCCGCTGGCGATCGTGCTGATGCGCGCGATGTTCGGAACAGACCTGTACTCTCTTGGCACTTCCTGGCTGCTCGCCGACATCGCGCTCGGAACGGTTGCGATTCCGGTGCTGTGGCTGTTGGCGAGATGTTTCGGATCGGCATTCAACCGTTCCGCCTTCGGCCGGTTCCTGGTGGATGACGTTACCGGGCGCGGCCTCGCGGAAGCGCGCATTCGCATGGCGGCATTGGCCCGCTTCGCCGAAGGACAGGAATAAAAAAACCGGCGCGCCGCGGCGCGCCGGTTTTGCTTCAATGCAGCTGAAAATCAGTGCTGCTGGTTGTCGGTGCCCTCGATGAACTTCGCCACATTGTCGTGCAGCGCCTTCAGGGACGGCGTATGCGCGTACACCATGTGGCCCGACGGGTAGAACGCGTAGGAAATGTTCTTGCGCAGCATTTGCGGGATCGGCAGATGCTGCTGCTCGTAGATCGCGGCGTAGTACGGCGTGGCCAGGTCATAGAAGCCGCCGTTGACCATCACCTTGAGATCCGGGTTGTACTTCATCGCGACCGCGAGATCGGGTAGCACATTGGTCGAACCCGGGAAGGAGAAGTGCTGGCCGGGTAGCTTGTGGCGGAAATCCCAATCGAAGCCCTCCACGCCGTAGGCTTCCGGCCGGTAATTCATGTCCTGGCCGAACTTCAGCGTCGCGCGCACATAGTTGTTGAACGCGGAGACATACGCCGAGCTGATGGCAGCCGACTGCGGATCGTAATCGGACTCCTTGCTGAGCGGATCCATGCTCGGACCGGAGAAGCGCGTGTCCAGACGGCCCGTAGTGATGTCATCGCCGGTTTGCAGTTCGTGTTCGAACATTCCACCGGTGACGCGCAGATCGGCTTTGATCAGATAGTCGACCGGCAGGCCGGTGAAGTCGGACAGTTTCTGCGCGATCTGTTTCTTGCGATCGGCACTGAGCGTGGAGCCGGCCAGCAGTGCCTGCTCGTATTCGGTGGTCGCCCATTGGGTCGCCTGTTGCAGCAGGGGTTGCAGTCCGCCGTTGTTGTACTTGGGCAGTTTATGGTGATACCAGGCGGTCGCCGCGTAGGTCGGCAGCGCCAGCACGTAAGGCAGGTCGATGCCAGGTGCGTTGTCGGCGCCGTCCACGCTGGTGGAGAAATTGAGGATCTGCGAGAGCAAGATCACGCCGTTGAGATCGATGTTGTCCTCGGTCTCCAGATCCGCGGCCAGCACCGCCGAACGCGTGGTGCCGTAGCTTTCGCCGAACAGGTATTTCGGCGAGTTCCAGCGGTCGTGCTGCGTCAGGAAGGTGGTGATGAACTTGGCGAAGATCTTGCCGTCGCCGTCCACGCTCCAGATCTTCTTGGAAAGATCCTTGAAGTTCTTGCCGCGCTCCTCGTCGGTCTTGCCCTTCGGCAGCAGACGGCCGAAGCCGGTGCCCGGCGCGTCCACGAAGACCAGATCGCTGACGTCCAGCAGGCTGTAGTCGTTGTTGACCAGTTGATACGGCGCCGCCGGCGTGTGGGTATCGTCGTTGGTCGAGATGCGCTTGGGCCCGAACGCGCCCATGTGCAGCCAGATGGTCGAGGAACCCGGGCCGCCGTTGTAGAGGAAGGTGATCGGACGCTTGGACGGATCCGCGCCGCGCTTGAAGTACGCGACGTAGGACATGCTGGCCTCGGGCGTGTGTTCGTCCTGACCGTCGCCGTTCAACACCAGCGTGCCGGCGACGGCGTCGTAAGCGACGCTGCTGCCTTCCACGTTAACGCTGCCCTGCGTGGTGGACGATTGCGATTTGCGCATCGCCGCGATCGCGGCATCGTCGCCCTGATCCTGACTGCTGGCACCGGACTTGTCGGGGTTGTCGGACTTGTCCTGATCGGCGGCGAAGGCCGGCAGGCTGCACAGCAGCAGCGCGGCGAGGACGATGCGAAGGCGGAAGGGTTTCATGGGCGGAGCCTTGGCTTGGGAAAACCCGACGAGTATGCCGCGCGCGGGCCGGGCGTCCATAAGTCACAAGTCATGGGCGAGCGGTCGCAAAGCTACTGCGCTCGGCAGCTTGCGCGCCGGCGGTGCTCGGAATCCTCACGTACTGACGTGTACGCTCCGGTTCCTGCGCTCCGGCGTCGCGCAATCTGCCTTC
>DATFCO010000009.1:0-2849 GCA_035253005.1 Rhodanobacteraceae bacterium | reverse complement strand
GGTGAGAAGTGAGTTGTGAGTAGAGTGGATGGCCTTCAGACCCAAACACTACGATTTGGAAGTCTGGAAAGAGGCGATGCGAATGGTTCGCATCGTCTATTCCGTGACGCGCGAATTTCCCGCTGATGAGCGTTTCGGATTGTCGGCTCAAATGCGGCGGGCTGCTATCAGCGTTCCGTCCAATATCGCAGAAGGTGCGGCGTGCGGGTCGCGTGCAGGCCTTGTGAGATATCTGCAGATCGCGCGTGGCTCATTGATTGAGTTGGATACGCAGGTCTGGCTTGCCCGTGACCTTGAATTTATTTCGAAACAGGACGAGTTGGCGCAGCGCTTTGTTTCACTGTTCGCCAAGTTGAATGCGCTGATCGCTTCCAACAGGAAAGCGGGAAAGGAACGGAAGTGACCACTCACAACTCACAACTCACAACTCACGCTTCTTCAATCTCCCTGGAATTCTTTCCTCCAAAAACCCCCGAGCAAATCGCGCAACTCGAGCGCGCGCTGCCGCGGCTGGAGGCGCTGGCACCGGAGTACGTGAGCGTCACCTTTGGCGCAGGCGGTTCGACGCTGACGCACACGCCGCGCACGGTGCAGCACCTGCGCGAGGCGCACGCGCTGGAGGTGGCGCCGCATGTGTCGTGCATGGGCGGTTCGCGCGAGGAGATCGGCGCCTTGCTGGAGCATTACAAGGCGATGGGCTGCAAGCGCCTCGTCGCGTTGCGCGGCGACCTGCCTTCGGGCATGGCCACGCCCGGCGATTTCCGGTACGCATCGGAACTGGTCGAGTTCATCCGCCGCGAGCACGATGGCTTCTTCCACATCGAAGTCGCGTGCTATCCGGAATGTCATCCGCAATCCGAACACGCGCAAACCGATTTGAAGCACTTCAAGGCGAAAGTGGACGCCGGCGCCGACGGCGCGATCACGCAATACTTCTACAACGCGGACGCGTATTTTCGCTTCGTCGATGAAGCACGCAGGCTCGGTGTCACCATTCCGATCGTGCCGGGAGTGATGCCGATTGCCAACTTCGCGCAATTGCGGCGGTTCTCCGATCTGTGCGGCGCGGAGATCCCGCGCTGGATATCGAAACGCATGGCGGCCTATGGAGACGACGCCGATTCCATCCGCGAATTCGGTGCCGACATCGTCGCGGCGTTGTGTCAACGGCTGCTCGAAGGCGGCGCGCCGGCGCTGCACATCTACACGCTCAACCGCGCGCGCGCGACGACGGCGGTGATGGAGAGATTGCAAGGCTGAATCGCAGAACGTACATCACGCCTCGCGCACGCAGCGCATGGCTAAACTGATGCGATGCGGATCGTTCTGTTCCCGGCCCTGTTATTGCTCGCGATCTTCTGCGTGATGCGTCCCGCGCACGCGCAGGTGCATCGCTGCATGGGCGCAAACGGCGAACCCGTGTTCACCGATCAGCCATGCGGCGCGCAAGAGCCGTCGCTGGGTGCCGCCGATTCGGCCAACGGAGTCGCCCCGGCAACGTCGAGCGGGATTATCAGCAACGCGAACGGCGTACAGAGCGCCGGTACCGATGCCGCCTGCCCGCGCTCTCCGCAGGCGTTGCGCGATCGCATCGCGCTGGCGTTCAACAGCGACGATCCGAATGCACTCGCCGGCCTGATCGACTGGCGCGGCTATGATCGCCACAGCGCCAACAACCGCCTGCGCGAATTCAAGCAATGGCTCAAGGAGCCGTTGATCGGAGTCGAATTCAATGGGCCGCCCGATCCTTCCGGCGCGCTGCCCGGAGATGCCGATTACGTCGCTCCCGATCCTTGGGGCGTGACCGTGCTCACCCAGCCGCGCGGTGAGGACTATACCGATTCACGCAATTTCGGTGTGATGCAGCGCGGCGGGTGCTGGTGGTTGAGTTTTTGACTGGCCGTCATTCCCGCGGAAGCGGGAATCCAGTGACTTTGATGTTCCAGTGACTTTGATGTTACAGCAAAGACGCTGGATTCCGGGTTCCATCGCCATTCGGCGCTGGCCCCGGAATGACGAAAAAAAGGTGGCGCCGAATTACTCCGCCAGCAACTGCTCGATCAGTTTCTCGTGCCGCTCGCAGTCCGGCGTGCGCCCCACGCGCACGGCGTGCACGATCGCCTGCAATTGCGACAGCGCATGCTCGAAATCGTCATTGACGACCACGCAATCGAATTCGTGCGCATGCGAAATCTCCTCGCGCGATGCGGCTAGCCGCCGCTCGATGGTCGCTTCGGAATCGGTCGCGCGCGCGCGCAGGCGGCGCTCCAGTTCCGCGCGCGAGGGCGGCAGGATGAAGATCGAAACGCAATCGGGTGTCGCCGCGCGTACCTGCCGCGCACCCTGCCAGTCGATTTCCAGCAGCACGTCGCGTCCGCTCGCCAGCACTGGTTCGACCGCCGTGCGCGCCGTGCCCTTGCGGTCGCCCAGCACGATCGCGTATTCGTAGAAATCCCCGCGTGCGGCCATCGCGTCGAAGACCTCGGGCGTCACGAAGTGATAGTGCTTGCCGTCCGATTCGCCCGGCCGCGGCGCGCGGTCGGTGTACGAAATGGACAACACGATCCCCGGCTCGCGCGCCAGCAGCGCGTTCACCAGCGTGGACTTGCCCGCACCGGAGGGTGCGGCCACGACGAATAGTGTTCCTGGAGCAGTTGTTCCTGTCTTCCGCGTGTCGCTCATTCGATGTTCCGCATCATTCTCGAGTGGATAGCGTGTTCACGCCGATGCAGCAGCGGGTACAAGGTCTTCGGTCGTTGAGCGAGCCCGCAGCCCTGATCGCCGATCCAGCATCGTTGCGGCTAACCGCAGCGCGGTCAAGCGCATATCCGCGCGCGCTTCGGCGGAAA
>DATFCO010000008.1:0-14890 GCA_035253005.1 Rhodanobacteraceae bacterium | reverse complement strand
CTGATCCTGGAACACGCGGTGCCCGACGCGGAGTTGCTGGCGCAGGTGCTGGGCGAGCACGCCGGACATGCGGTCGAACTGAAATCGCGCGTGCGCGGCGAACGCGCCCGTTTCGTCGAACTGGCCGAACGCAACGCCGAGGCGGCTTTGACCGCGCGGCTCTCCAGCAAGCAATCGCTGCACGCGCGCTTCGAGGCGCTGCGCGAACTGCTGCAGCTACCGGAAACGCCGCAGCGTATCGAATGCTTCGACATCAGCCACACGATGGGCGAGGAAACCGTCGCTTCGTGCGTGGTGTTCGGTCCGGAAGGGCCGATCAAGAATCAATACCGCCGCTTCAACATCCGTGGCGTCACCGGCGGCGACGATTACGCGGCGATGCGGCAGGTGCTGACGCGGCGTTTGAAATCGATCCTCGCCGGCACCAGCGAGAAACCGCAGCTGATGCTTATCGATGGCGGCAAGGGGCAGGTCAGCCAGGCGCTCGAAGTGCTGCGCGAATGCGGCGCTACCGATATAGACGTGGTCGGCGTGGCGAAAGGCCCGTCACGCCGCGTGGGCGAAGAAACCTTGATCCTTGCCGACAGCGGGCGGCAGTTGAATCCCGGCCCCGATTCACCGGCGCTGCATCTGATCGATGCGATCCGCGACGAGGCCCACCGCTTCGCGATCACCGGTCACCGCAAGCGGCGCGAAGCCGCGCGTGAGCGTGGGGTGCTGGAGGATATCGCCGGCATCGGTGCGGCACGGCGCGCGGCGTTGCTGAAAACCTTCGGCGGACATGCCGGTGTCGCCGCGGCGGGCGTGGAAGAACTCTCGCGCGTGCGCGGCATCAACCGCGCGCTGGCGGAACGCATTTATGCGTATTTGCATGAATAGTGAGCGGTGATTGGTGAGCGGCAAAAGCTGCGAGGCTCACGCTTCTTCCGCCGACCGTTCGCCACTGAGCGCTTATCAAATATGCGAGACTTGCCGAATTGCCGCTCGGGACCTGCATGCGACTCAACCTTCCCAACGCGCTGACGCTGTTCCGCATCGCGCTGCTGCCGGTGATGGTGGCGGCGTTCTACGCGCCGGTGCGCGGCGCGGGACTGATCGCTGCGTTCGTATTCCTGCTCGCCAGCATCACCGACTGGCTTGACGGCTGGCTGGCGCGACGCTTCAACCAGATGTCGCCGTTCGGCGCATTCCTCGATCCCGTCGCCGACAAGTTGATGATGGCGGTGACGCTGTTCCTGCTGGTGCAGGCGCATCCCACCATCCTGCTCGCGATCACCGGTGCCATCATCGTCGGCCGCGAGATCGCGGTGTCGGCGCTGCGCGAGTGGATGGCGTTCATCGGCGAACGCACGCGCGTCAATGTGATGTGGATCGGCAAGATCAAGACGATCATGCAGATCGTCGCGCTGCTGGTACTACTGGCCGAACACAACGCGCCGAAAGCGCGCGCGGTGGACGTCTACCACATCCGCGAGGCGCTGGACGCCTACCACATCGGCGAAGCGCTGCTGGTGATCGCCGCGATCCTGACGATCTGGTCGGGACTGGCCTACCTGCGCGCGGCGTGGCCGGCGTTGCGGATGGATGCTCCGAAGTCCGGTTCGCATTCCTCGGCCGACATGGATGGCTGAATTCGGTTAGTGATGTCGCCCAGTAAATGGCGGCGAAATTCAGTCGAAGAACGGCCTCCGCTCGCCGCGTCCGTGAGCGATCTCAAGCGCTCTTCGATTTCGACGCCAGGACAAGACCGCACTTATTCCAGTCGTAAGTGACGCCGGTTGCGGTGTACGACGCGATCACGCAATGGTTCTGGTACTCGCAAGTCGTCTGCGTGCAAATGCGCGCTTTCTCGGTTCCGCGGAAATCCTGCGGAATTTTCCAGACGCGATGGATGTAGACGGCCCGGCCTGCCACTGGGCACGCGAAAGGCTCCCTGGTTTCCTCCAGGCGTGCGCGCTGCATGGCTTCCCCCTTCGCTTTCGACCGTGTCGACCTATCTACGGCAGGAATGGCATCGATACAACGGCAGAAAGCCCTTTTTGACAAAAGTTTGAAGTGTCGCTGCGGCCGATGGGCCGGCAGTCAGTCACCTACTGCAGAAGCCATAGATCGCAACTCCCAAGCCGAATGCAAACTGGACACCCAGGAGGACGCGGAAAGCGACCGTGTAGCGGATCAAACGTCCTTGTCGCTCGGCGTCGATCGCAAACAGACGATGCGATTGTGGAAAGTTGATTTCTATCTCTTTGAGAGCGGGAATCGTCAGCTCTATCAGTTGGTGGCTGCGCGCGTCCACGATCGCAAAGACGACGGCAAGCAAGGCAAGGAACAGCCCGAGAAGGACAAGCACGAAAGAAGCGACATGATATTGAATGGCAGTGAACACACCACCGTTGGCGAAAATCGAGAACAGAACGAAGAAATTGAAGCTCCTCAATCGTTGCTCTGCATTGAACTTGAAGTGATCCCACACGAGTTGAGCGGCGTCCACAGATCCTCCTTCGCAGCGGTCGCCAAACGCAGCAGTCCCACAGCATACGCGACTAAAAGGAAGTGCGTCGGGCGGTCCCTGGACTCAGATGTTTGTGGGATTGCCGCTGAAGCGCCCGCGGTTTTGGCGAGCAGCGCGCCAAGTTAGTCGGCGGCAACAAATTTTTTGTGAGCGATCAGCAATCGCGCTCCCGCGCTACATCTACGCGTAGATCTGAATCTTGGCCAGCAAACTAATCAATGGCGTGTGATGAACGACGTTACGATCATCACGGCCGTGGCGGCGCCCATCGCTGCAGTCGCCGCCCATCCCAGATATTTCAACCAGAGGGGAATGGGAAACTTGCCCATCGTTTTTCGGCGGCTCGCCAGCAACATGATCAAAACCATCAGAGGGACAGCGACGACACCGTTGATGACCGCGCTCCAGAAGAGCATCTTGATCGGGTCCATTGGTGTAAAACTCAACACCATGCCTCCAATGGTCGCCGCCACAATCGCGCCATAGAAGAGCTTCGCGCGCGCGGGCTTCTGCTCAAGCCCGGTGCGCCAATTGAAAGTCTCGCCCAGCGCAAACGCTACGGAGCCGGCCAGCACCGGAATGGCCAACAACCCCGTCCCGATGATCCCCGTGGCAAACAGCAGAAACGCGAACTTGCCAGCGAGTGGACGCAGCGCCATAGCAGCGTCCGCTGATGTCTGCACATTTGTTTTGCCATGTGCGTGCAATACGGCAGCAGCCACGAGGATGATGCAGAAAGCAACCACTTCAGAGAACAGCATCCCAACTACGGTATCGATGTAGATGCGCTTCATCGCGCGCGGTGCTTGGCGAGGCGCCTTCTTGAGAGGCTTTCGGTGTGTCGTTGTCTTGATTTCATTCGCCTCCTGCGAACTCTGCCAGAAGAATAAGTACGGGCTAATGGTTGTGCCTAACACGGCAACGATTGCCACCGCATAGTCCGCCTTCATCGTGATGGTGGGCCACACCGTCTCTTTCGCCACAGTGAGCCACGGCACGTGGAGGACGGCGACGGTCACGAGATAAGCCAACAAGCTCAATGTGAGAATCTTCAATACAGGCGAATAGCGCTCCAGCGGGATGAAGACCTGCAGCAACACGGACAAAATCGCTGCGAGCGCGGCATATAGTGGCGCAGGACCACCCGCCAGCAACTTGGCTGCTGCGCCGATGGCGCCAATGTCGGCGGAGAGATTGATGACGTTGGCAATCGCAAGAAGGATGACCGCGCCGGCCACAAGCGGAACCGGAAACTCCGAGCGCAAGTTTTTTGCCAAGCCTGCACCCGTGACGCGCCCAACACGCGCCGAGACCGCTTGAATACCAATCATGAGCGGCAGCGCCAACAGCACCGTCCACAACATGCCGTAACCGTAGGCCGCACCAACTTGCGAATAGGTCGCGATTCCACTCGGATCGTCGTCAGCGGCGCCTGTTACCAAGCCAGCGCCCAATCGTTTCCACCAAGGAATGCTGCGACTCTGCTGCATCACGGCCTGTTCCATCTCATCTCCGCTCGGAGCTACTTAGAAAGGGCGCCATTGCGCATGAAAGTGAGCGACGCATGAAGGTCGCTGTTGAGCGATTGCGCTCCTAGACAGTAATTTCGCAGGGAGCTTCAGATTCGGCTGCCCGCCAACATCCTTCAAATCGTCTGCGATGTCGTGGATCAAGCCTTCAATCAGATCAAGCTCATGCCGCAAGAGCCGTGAAGCACACGTCAAAGCGACCGCGTCTCCGCTCTCGCAAATCCTTGACGGGTGCGGATAATCAATCCGCACCGCTTCAACCGGACTGAGGGCATGAGCCAACCGCAGGCTTCGGTGCTACTAGTCGAAGACGACAAGACTCTGGCCGCGACGATCATATGGGCGCTGGCTGGCCGCGGCTACATTGTTTGCGGCCCGGCAAGTAACGTTGATGAGGCGCTTCAGGTCCTTGACGAATGCGATGCGGATGTCGCAGTCATCGACTACCAGCTAATCGACGGCACGAGCGAGCCGTTGTTGCCGCATCTTGAGCAACAGCAGGTTCCTGTTTGCGTCGTCACCGGCACACACCCCGACGAGCTTCCGATCTCGTATCGAAAACATGCGCTTCTGGAAAAACCCTTCGGGCCGCGAGAGCTGATTGACGAAGTCGAACGGTTGCTCCACTAGTTCTCCTTTTGCCCTAGTATTGCTGCGGCAGTGCAGCCATGAAGAGGGTTTCCCTAATGTCTTTTCCGATCAGGATCTTCGGAAGGTTGGGCGTGCACGGCCGAGATAACGATACCGCCCAGCGGCAATTCAAGCTACTCGTCGATGGCGTTACCGATTATGCCATCTGCATGCTTGATCCCAATGGCTTGGTCACGACCTGGAATGCCGGCGCCCAACGCGTCAAGGGCTATTCAGCCGATGAAATCATCGGTCAATCGTTCGAGCGTTTCTTCATAGAGGAAGATCGCGCCGCCGGCGTTCCGCAACGGCTTCTAGATAGCGCTCGAGTTACAGGCCGTTACGAATCCGAGGGTCTTCGACTCCGGAAAGACGGCAGTCGCTTTCGCGCTCACGCGGTGGTTAACGCCATCCACGACAGCAGCGGCCGTCTAGTCGGCTTTGCGAAGATAACGCGCGATATCACCGCGCGTGTGGAGGCCGAGAAGACTCTGCGTCACACACAAGACCAGCTTGCCCAATCGCAGAAGATGGAATCGCTTGGGCAATTGACGGGCGGGATGGCCCATGACTTCAACAACGCGCTGGCGATCATCATCAGTGCGCTGCAGCTCGCCGAGCGCGCCATCGAGCGAGGCGACATTGATCGGGTTCGCAAGCTCATTTCCGACGCAGTCGGAAGTGCTCAAGACGCAGGAGAGCTTGTGCGTCGCCTTCTCGCCTTTTCGCGACAGCAGCCTCTTTCACCGAAGCCGCTCGACTTGAACGTGCTCGTGCGCGATATGTCAGAGATCTTGCGTCGCACGCTCGGAGAGCAGGTCCAGGTGCAAACAGTTCTGTCGGGCGGTCTTTGGAACATCAAATCCGACCAGAACCAGCTAGAAAATGCGCTGATCAATCTCGCTACAAACGCGCGCGATGCGATGCCAAATGGTGGCAAGCTGACGATCGAGACGTCCAATGCTCATCTCGACGATCACTATGCGGCTGAGCACATAAACGTGCCGGCAGGTCAATATGTTCTATTGGCCGTCTCTGACACTGGCGTCGGTATGACGAAGGAGCAGATCAGCAAAGCATTCGAGCCATTTTTTACGACCAAATCGGTCGGCCTCGGGACAGGTCTGGGCTTGGCGCAGGTTTATGGCTTTCTCAGCCAGTCGGGAGGGCATGCGCGCATCTACTCGGAAGTCGGGCACGGTACGACGGTCAAGCTTTATTTCCCTCGTCACTTGGGGGCGCTTCCAAGCGAGCCCACCCGAAGCCCGGAAATGGTGCCACTCGGTACTTACAACGAGACGATCCTCGTGGTCGAGGACCAGCCGGGCGTTCGTCAGCTCACGTCGCAAGGTCTACGCGAGCTGGGCTATACCGTGCTCGAAGCGGGCGGCGCAGATGCCGCCCTCGCAATCCTTCGCAGCCGCGATGACGTGGGCTTGCTTTTCACGGACGTTGTAATGCCCAACATGGATGGCCGCAGGCTTGCGGATGAAGCGCTCAAACTCCATCCCGGAATCAAAGTGCTGTTTACGACAGGCTTCACGCGCAACGCGATCATCCACGGAGGAACCATCGATCCGAACACGAACTTCATTGCAAAGCCGTTCAAACTGGAAGAGCTCGCGCGGAAAGTTCGAGAAGCATTGACAAACTAGCGCCGCCAAGAGAGTAGTAAGGAGACAACGATGAAAACCATGACGTGCAAGTAGCTGGGCGGAACATGCGACCAGAAGTTGTCAGCGAATCCCCGAAGCGAGATGGTCAAAAAGATGACGCAACACGTGATGGGCGAGCATCCGGACGTTGCCAGAAAATGGAAAAGATGCACAACGAAGATTCGGAAAAGTGGGGCCGCGAGATAAAGCCGAAATGGGAAGCTGCACCCGAATCCTAGGGCGGTGGCCAAACTGTACGGCTCAACGGAATCAGGTTGACGAATGCCCGTAACCGCAACACGAATCGACTGCCTGATTGTGGGAGCGGGTCCTGCCGGTCTCACTGCCGCAATCTATCTCGCGCGCTTTCGGCGCGAGATCGCCGTCGTGGACGGTGGCTCTAGCCGCGCTTCGCTGATTTCGGTCTCGCACAACTTTCCGGCCTTTCCGGAAGGGATTTCCGGCTCTGAACTGTTGCAGCGGATGCGCGCCCAAGCGCAGCGCTATGGGGTAGGCGTCACGCCGGGCTCCGTGGAAGAACTGCAATCGGATGGAGCCGGGTTTCTCGCGCGTTCCAGTGTTGGACATATCGCGACCCGGTGCGTGCTGCTTGCAACGGGGATGGTCGACGAGAAGCCCCCAATCGCCGACCTGCACGAGGCCCTCCGTTCGGGACTAATGCGGCTATGTCCGATATGCGATGCCTTCGAAGTGCTGGACATGAAGATCGCCGTGCTGGGACCGGTGTCGTCTTCGGTGGGACATGCATTGTTCCTGCGTACGTATTCTCCGTACGTCACCCTACTCGGATGGGGCGAAGACACTCGAGTTTCCGATGAGCAACGAAGGCGCATCGAGCAAGCCGGCATAGAATTCTGTGAGGAGAAAATCCAGGATATCTCGATAGGCGGGAAACGGCGGGTGCGAATACGCGCGCAAGGTGGGTTGGAATTAGATTTTGATACGGTGTACTGGATGACCGGCGGGCACTGCCGCAATGAGCTTGCCGTTCGGTTGGGCGCACGCCGGGACGCGAAAGGCTATCTGGAGGTCGACGCACACCAACGGACGTCGGTGCCCGGGCTGTACGCGGCAGGCGACGTCGCGAAGGCGCTGAACCAGATCAGCGTGGCAACCGGCGAGGCGGCGATCGCTGCCACGCACATCCACAATCACCTCGAAACAAATTTCCGCCGGTCCTGAGGCACGAGCAGGCTGTAATCAAGGTTGCTACTTTCAATGTCAACGTGCCCGGGGCCGGACTCGAACCGGCACAGCCTTGCGGCCGGAAGATTTTAAGTCTCCTGCGTCTACCACTTCCGCCACCCGGGCTTTGCGCTATTGTGCCGCAGCGGCGCTCGCGGGTGAACGCGGTCACCGCGCACCGTCGTGGTCTTCCAGCGCGGCGGCCACCAGTCCGGGCAGCACGTCGAGTTCAAAAGGCTTTTGCAAGACCCGGTACACCGCCTTTTGAAGACCGGAGGGCATCGGGCCCGGCGCGTAGCCCGTCATCAGGATGATCTTCAACCCGGGGCGCAATGCGCGTCCGGCCTCGGCGAGCTGATAGCCGTTCATGCCGGGCAGCCGGATGTCGCTCAGCAGCACGTCGATGTGTTCCTTCGATCGCAGGACTTCCAGTCCGCTCGCGCCGTCGCCGGCTTCGATCACGTCGTAACCGCTGTCCTGCAGATTCTCGGCGGCGAGTTCGCGCAGCACGGCTTCGTCCTCGACTAGCAGCACGCGCCATTTTTGCGCGGGAAGAATTTGCGCACCTGCGGCAGGCATTACGCTGTCTCCGTGGCAATGTCGGCGCGCGCGCGCGGCATGTCGATATGGACGACGGTGCCGCGGCCGGGTTCGCTGTCGATGCTGATCTGGCCGTTGGACTGCATCACGTAACCCAGGATCGTGCTGAGTCCCAAGCCCGTGCCCTTGCCGACCGGCTTGGTGGTGAAGAAGGGATCGAATGCCTTGGCGCGCGTTTCCTCGTTCATGCCGATGCCGGTGTCGGCCACCGACAGCCGCACGTGATCGCCGAGCGCGCGCTCGAGATCGCTTTGTGCCGCTTCCGCGCGCATGTCGCCGGTGCTGATCGTGATTTCGCCGCCTTCCGGCATGGCGTCGCTCGCGTTGTTGACGAGGTTGAAGATGGCGTTCTCCATCTGGTTGGAGTCGCACAGAACGTGCCAATCCGACTGCAATTGATAGCGGATGCGCGTTCCCGACGCCATCGAATGTTCCAGCAGCGGCTGGATGTTGCGGATCAGCGCATCCAGTTCCAGCGGCTTGGGCGACAATGGCTGGCGGCGCGCGAAGCCGAGCAGCCGTTGCGTGAGGCTGGCGGCCTTGTCCAAGCCTTCCTGCGCGGTTTGCAGGTAACGCAGAATCTGCTGCTGGCGCGTGCGCCGCTCTGTCGCCAGATCGGCCACGCCGCGCAGCACGTCGCGCGCGGCGTCGGCATCGGCTTGTTCATCCATGGCGCGTACGCGTTCGGCAAGCTGTTCGATCACCTCGTCGTCCTGTTTGATGCGCTTGCCGAACAGCGTGAGGCTGCTCTTCAGCACCATCAGCAGGTTGTTGAAGTCGTGCGCGATGCCGCCGGAGAGTTGTCCGACCGCTTCCATCTTCTGGCTCTGGTGCAGAGCCGCTTCGGTGCGGGAGCGCTGCTCCATCTCGTCCAGCAGGCGCGCGTTGGCATCGGCGAGCTCCGCCGCGCGCTGGTGCAGCTTGGCGTTCGTGCGCGTCAACGCCGCCTGTGCGACCGCGACGAAGGTGAGCATCAGCACCGCCATCAGCGTCAGCAGGATCACGCCGCTAAAGCGCGCCAGCCGCACCGACCACGGCGATGGCGCGCCGCGAAGATAGACGATGCCGACCGTGGTGGTGTCCTGGCGCGCCGGTGCGCTCACCAGCAGGCGGTCCTCGTGCGCGGACGCGCTGCTTGGAGAAAGATCGGAAATCGGCGGGCTGCCGGTGCGCTGGAAGCCGGCGAGGCGCTGGCCCGCGTCATTGAACACCGCGGCCGCATCGAGCCGCGGATCCAGCATCAGCGCGTCCACGTATTCCTGCGCGGCTACGCGATCGTCAAATGCGACCGCCGCGGTGATGCTGGCGGCCAGCACATTGACCTGCACGCGCAACTGACGGACGTGTTCGGCGCGCGCGGCTTCGTATTGATAGATCGAAGCCAACGCGCCGGCGATCAGCAGCGCCGCCGCAGCCGCCAGCGCCACGGCGGGCCTGAGCGCGAGACGATAATGGCGCGGCAGGCTTTTCACATTGTCAACCGTTGTTCTTCACCACAGCCGCGAGATTCAGCAGCTTCGAACTGATCGAGAGGTGATTGCGCGCGGCGGCGGCGTTGTCGACGTCGAAGCGCACGCGTCCGCCTTCGATCACGAATTGCATGATACTGCCGTTGTCCGCCAGGATGTCCGAATCCGTCACGGTCAGCACCGGCTTTCCCTGCACCGCGGCCAGCGCCTGCGCAATGGTCTGCGAGTGCAGCCTGCCGATGTAGGCGATGCGGCAATCCGAATCGCCGGTCAGCGCATCCAGCCTGCGCACCACGAACGGGTGCGTTCCGAAGGTACGTCCTGTGACCGCGTGCGCCAGAAAACCGTCGAACGGATCGTCGCCCACCACACAGATCGGAAACGGTGCGTCCACCGATGCGAACGCACCGGGCGGCCAGTCGATGAAAGGCGCGAGCTTGTAGAGATAGGTCGCCTTCACCGCGTATTCCAGCGGAATGTCGGATTCGGCAGATTGCGCGAACGCAACGCATGCCAGCGCGAGCAGGCACACCGCGAGGCACAGGCGCACGCCGCGCATGCGGTTCGCGGTCCGGTTCATGAAATGGAAAGTTGCCGTCATCGTGCGTGGTCCTAATACCTCAAGCGGGTATCCAGGAACACGCTGCGCCCGATGCGATCGCTGCCGGGAAAAACATACTCCTGATGCCACGCGTGCAACAGGTTGAATCCGGACAGTGAGACTTCCACTTTGTCGTTCACTTGCCAGCCCAGCTTCGCATTCAACTCCACGTAAGCGGGAACGTGCGGATCGGGCAGCGCGCCGACTTCGCGAAGGTCGGCGAAAAAAGTCCAGCGATCGGAAAGATTCATGGTCGAGCGGAGAAAACCTTGGTGCTCGGGATCGTCGCCGGCCTGCGCGACACCCAGGAGTCCGCTCGAGCCCGGCGCGAAACGCAGATGCTGTCGTAGCACGGCGACGCCGGCGCTCAGGCGCCACCAGTCCGCGATCGCGTAGCTGCCCCAGGCCTCCACGCCGTAGGTATGGCCTTCCATGCCGTTGCCCCACAGCAGCGGCAGCACCGTCGGCGAGAACTCGATGCTCTTCAGGTCGTCGTAATTGTTGTAATAGAGCGAGACAGAAAGCCTGGCGCGGTCGCTCCAGTGGTTGCGGAAACCTGCTTCCAGCGAGGTGAGCTGCTCGCGGCGAAAGTCCGGATTACCTGTGAGGAACACTTCCGAACCGACTTCCTCGATCACGCTCTCGTCGAACGCAGTTGGCGCACGGAACGCTCGCGACGCGGCGGCCCACAACAGCGCGGTGTCGCTCGCTTTCCAGGCGAAACGAATGCTCGGCATCAACGACAGGCCGGAATAGGGATCGTGTTCGGCCTTCAGACCCAGTGTCACCGTGGTGCGTCGTCCAAGCGAAACCTGATCCTGCACGAAAGCGTTGGCGAGGTTCTGGATATCGGAGGTCGGATTCCACAGCAGCGAATTGGCGGTGCCGATGCGCGGCGTGATGTCGTAGCGGTAGACGCGGTCACCGATTCCCCAAGTGACGTGTTGAAGATCGCCCAGTGCGAAATCGTGCTGCGCTTCGAGGTCGAACGTATGCAGCGAGAAGCCGCCGCCGCTGATGTCGTTCCAGCGCCGCACGTCGTCGTAATAGGTGCGCACCTGGAAATTCGCGCCGTCCTGCAACTGCCGCTGCCAGCTCGCCTGCAGGTCGCTTTCGGCGATGCGCAGATCGGAAGCGTCGGGTTGGCCGATATTGCCGCTGTGGCCGTCGCCCTGCAGCGTGATCGCATCGGCGCCGCGCTGCCAGTCGATGCGGAACCCCGCCTGCGGATTGCTCCAGCCGTCGTGCGCGTCGGCGCCGGTGCTGTCCTCGAACGAACGTTGGTGGAAATCGCGCGCATAAACCCGGTAATACGCGTTCTCTCCCAGCCGGCCGCCGTACTGCAGCAGAACATCGCTGAGCGCATTGCCGGTGCCGATCTCCAGCAGCCCGCCCTGCGTATCGGAGGACTTGCGGGTGATGATATTGATCACGCCGTTGACCGCATTGGCGCCCCACAGTGCGCCGCCGGGACCGCTGATCACCTCGATGCGTTCGATGTCCTCCGGCGGAACGTACTGCGAATCCCAGTACATGCCGGAGAAGATGGGCGAATACACGCTGCGGCCGTCGATCAGCACCAGCAGCTTGTCGGGAAAATTCTGCGCGGCGGAATTGCCGCTGAATCCACGCGCGGTGATCACGTAATCGCTTGGACCGGTCTGGAACACTTCCAGATTCGGCGCCAGCCGCAACATGTCAGGCAGGCTGGTGGCGCCCGAGCGCATAATAAGGTCGTGCGTGATCACGTACACCGCAGCGGGCGCGTCCGACAGCGGCTCAGGCGATTTCGCGACCGAAGTGACGACGATCTTGCCGAGATCTTCCAGCGAGAGTTTGCTCAAGTCCTGCTCGGAAGGTTGCGCCCGGAGAGTGCCGCAAACCAGCAGGGCTGCGGCAACGAGGCCTGCGGTGCAAGCCTTGGAAGAATCCGTTGCGGGTTTCCCCTGCGTCCGTGACGCGCAACCCATGGCCGATCCTTGTGGCAACCCTCGCCGCCGCGACGGTGCAATGCCTTGCATGAGAACACCCAATTTGACACCCGCTGCGAGGCTCCGCGCAAGTTGCGCTTTGCCGGCTCAGTGGCTGCGATCGAGTTTCAGGTCGTTGAACTTGCGGCGCTCGATCAGGGCGACCACGCGGCCGGAGGCGTCGCGGCGGAAGACCAGCAGATTGCGCTCGTCATTGTCTTCCATGAAGACGTCCTTCGCGACAGGCTCCGCGATGATGGCGGGCCGGCCCGGTTTGGTGGTGTACGACAGACGATCGCCCTGCACCGAAAAAGTCCAGGCACGGTCGGGTCCGTAGCGATAGACCCCGGCGTAATCGGAGAGCTGCAATCCGGAGACCAGGAGTTTCGGCGGCGGCGTGGGCAGCGTGACGTCCTCCATCGCCACTAGTTTCCATTCGCCGTTGCGGCGCACGAAGGTGTTGATGGCGATGTAGCGCACCACGAGCTTCTGGCCGAACACCGTTTCGCGTTCGTACTCCTCACATTCGATCACGGCGGTGTCGCCGTACACGTTGACGCGCGGATCGCGGATTTCGATGCTGCCGGAGAAACCGGGCGGAAACGGACGCAGGCTGTCGACGATATCCTTCTTGCCCTGTCTGCGTCCGAATTCGTCGACGATCACGGCATCGTCCGCCGCGATGCGCTGCCATACGTCCTTGCGGCCCTCGCCGATCGCGTCCATCAGTTGCTGCGACAGCGAGACGATTTCATCGCGCAGTTGCGGAGGTGCCGGATCGGCATCTGCGCGATGCGCGGGCAACATGATTGCGAGCGAGATGATCGCCAGTACCGGCAGTACGCGAATCCGCATGGCACGTTCTCCCTCGCTCGATGCGCGGAATGGTAAGCGCACGCGCGGACGTGCGCGCCATGACCAACGGCAGGGCAGTGGGTTCGGTCAGGCGGTGCTGCCGACGCGCGAACCGCGCAGGCCGTAGAACGCGATGTAGGCGTAGCAGGCGAGCGGCAGTACGAACGCGTGCTGCACGCCGATCCGGTCGGCGAGCGCGCCCTGCAGCAGCGGCACCACCGCGCCGCCCACGATCGCCATCACCAGCAGGCTGGAGACCTTGCCGGTCAGCGCGCCGAACCTCTCGATGCCCAGTGTGAAGATGTTGGGGAACATGATCGAGTTGAACAGGCCGATCGCGACCACGCTCCACATCGCGATGTTGCCATGCGTCAGCATGGTGGTCAGCACCAGCAGGCCGGCGATCGTCGCGAACACGGCCAGCAGCGCGCGCGTGTCGATGCGGGTCAGCAGCGCCGAACCGATGAAGCGACCGACCATCGCGCCGCCCCAGTAGAGCGAAACGTAACCCGCCGCGCGCGCCTGCGGCATATCGCCGATCTGCGGCAGCGAGAGATAGTTGATCATGAAGCTGCCGATCGCCACTTCCGCTCCGACGTAGAGAAAGATTGCAGCCATGCCGAACCAGACGCGGCGGTGTTTCAGCGCGTCGGCGAAGCGGTGCTGCGAATCGTCCGCGCCTTCGCTTTCCAGCCGCGGCAGATGGAACAGCCACACCACGACCGCCAGCGCGAACAGTACCAGCGCGATGCCGATGTACGGCCCCTGCACGCTGTGCGCCTGCTGCAATCTGTAGGCGACTTGTTGCGCGGGCGACAACTGCGCCAGCTCCGCCGCCCCCAGCACGGCGGTGGAAAGAATCAGCAGGCCGCCGACTTTCGGCGCCAGCGTGGTGCCGAGCGAGTTCAAGGCTTGCACCAGGTTCAGGCGGCTCGATGCGCGTTGCGGCGCGCCGAGCATGCTGACGTAAGGATTTGCGGCGACCTGCAACAAGGTGATGCCGCTGGCCAGCACGAAGAAGGCCAGCAGGAACAGCGGATACGAGCGCATGTACGCCGCCGGAATGAACAGCAGCGCGCCGATGCCGGTGACGCACAGCCCGGTGATGATGCTCAGGCGATAGCCGAAGTGCGAGACCACCTTGCCGGAGGGCAGCGACATCACGAAATACGCGCCGAAGAACGTGAACTGCACCAGCATCACCTGCGCATAGTTCAGCGTGAACAGCGATTTCAGATGCGGGATCAGCACGTCGTTCAAGACCGTGATGAAGCCCCACATGAAGAAGATCGCGCTCATCACCACCATCGCGACGCGATTGCCGGCGGTGCGGCCCGAGGTCGGCTGCGCAGGACGCGGATCGTTGACCATATGCATCGAGTTCATCGCTCACGCCCCTTCTGGCGCCGTAATGGTTTGCAGTGCGCGCAGCATCGCACGGATCTCGCCCGGATTGCTGCGCAGTTCGCCTTCGCGCATGTCGCGCGGCGCGGATGGATGGTTCGTTCTGCTGGGCAATCGCTGTTTGGCCGAAGCATGGAATTCGCGCGCGCCGGTCATGGCGGCGACTTCGGCGATGTTGTCCGAGGTGATGCCCGCGCCGGGCATGATGACGATACGTCCGCGCGCCCGTTCGATAAGTTGCCGAATCAGCGGCGCGCCTTGCAAAGCGGTTTCGCGCTGGCCAGAAGTCAGCACGCGCTCGCAACCAAGCGCGATGAGGTCTGCCAGCGCCGAGTGCGGATCGCGGGTGCAATCGAAGGCGCGATGGAAAGTGATACCCATGCCGCGTGCCGCCACAATCAGTTCCCGGCAGCGCGGCATGTCCACGTTGCCGTCCGCATCCAACGCGCCGATCACCAC
>DATFCO010000007.1:0-14709 GCA_035253005.1 Rhodanobacteraceae bacterium | reverse complement strand
TGCGTCACCATCGGCGCGATCAGCGAGCCGCCGGCGGCGACGGTCTTCACCGCTTCCACCAGTTGATCGAGCGAGACATCCTTCAGCAGATAACCGCGCGCACCGGCCTTCAGCCCCGCGAGCACCAGTTGATCGTCGTCGAAAGTGGTGAGGATGATCGTCGGCGGCACTTCGCCTTTGGCGGCGAAGGCGTTGAGCACGTCCAGCCCGCTCTTGCCGGGCATGCGCATGTCCAGAAGCACCACGTCGGGATCGACCTTTGGGATCGTCTCCAGCGCCTGCGTGCCGTCCACGCATTCGGCAACCACGCGGATATCCGGCGACAATTCGAGCAGCGATCTGATCCCCTGCCGCACCAGATTCTGGTCGTCAACGAGACACACCGAAATCATTCGACACTCCCCATGCAACGATTGCTCAAGCCGCGTTCTCGATCGGCATCGACGCTTCCAAAGTGAATCCGTGATCGCGCGCGGTGTCGATCACCAGCCGGCCGCCCACTTCGGCCAGACGCTCGCGCATGCCGCTCAATCCATTGCCCGGCCGCAATTCATCGGCGCCGCGGCCGTCGTCATGTGCCTTCAGCGACAGCATGCCGTCGGCGGTGCGCTCGAAGCGCAACCACAGGTTGCGCGCGCCGGCATGCCGCACCGCGTTGGTGACGATCTCCTGCGCGCAGCGCAGCAGCACCTGTGCGCGGTGCGGATCGTCCACCGAGAAACGCGGCGGCAGATCCAGATGCACGTCCAGCCCCGGCACGCCTTCGGTGATGTTGCGCAGCGCGTCGGTCAAATCGATCGCGTCGTCGTCGCGCAATTCGCTGACGACCTCGCGCACGTCGCGCAGCAACTGCTTGGCCGTGCTCTGCGCCTTCTCCACGTGCTCCGCCGCGGGCGGATTGGAAAGATGGCTCGCGACTTCGAGGTTGAGGCTCAACGCGGTCAGGTGATGACCGACGAGGTCGTGCAATTCGCGCGCGATGCGCATGCGCTCCGAAATGCGGCTGGACTCGGCCAGCAGCGCGCGCGTGGCACGCAGTTCGGAATTCAGGCGGCGCTGTTCCTCGCGCGCTTCGGCTTGCTGGCTGGCCGCCATCGAGGCGATGAAGGTGATCACCGAGAAACTGAAATACAGGCTCACCTGCAGGCTGGCCTTGGCCACGTCGAAACCCGGAAAGCTGGCGAAGACCGGAATCAGCGCGAGGTTCTGCACCACCAGCCAGGCGACGCCGACCGGCAGCGGCAGCAACAAGGGCAGCACGACGCACACGACCATCAGCAGCAACGCGGACAGACCGCTCTGCGAAAACCAGCCGATCGCGATCGCCGCGCCGGTCAGCACCAGCAGTCCCAGCAGTTTCGCGGCCCAGCGCCGGCGCGAACCCAGGTCGCGCGTTAGCAACCAGTACACTACGCCAAAAATCACGTAGCACACCGCCCACAGCAACACATCGGTGTGACTGCGCACCTGCTGCTGCAACTGGCCGAACTGATCCTGCACCTGCGAGTCACCCAGCCGCGAGAGCATCCAGTCGCGGCTCACCAGCGGCACGCCCACACAGGCATAGGTGAACAAGCCCGCGTAGCGCAGCAGGCGAATATGGTTCAGGGCATGGCGCGGCAACACGAGGCGATCATATGACAACCCGCCGGGACGCGCTCAAACGTCCGGCGCGCGGAACTCGCCCGTCTCGCTCCGGTCACACTGGCGTCACCACCGCCATGCAGCATGACTGCCCGCGGTGCACATGTCATAATTTGTCGATGTTGCGCGCCGGCCCGTGTGGCTGGCGCGTTTCTTGATTGCCAAGGTCTGCAAACAAACGGACTTGAGCGAGCATTGAGAAGTGTGTCATGGATGACCGCTTTTTGATTTTCGCGTTCATGGACGAACGCACAAGGAGATTCGATGTCTGTTCTTCTTCGTGATGTGCGCGAGCCCGACCTGGAAGCGGTGCTCGCCCTCAACAACAGCGCGGGTTCCGCCATCCTGCCCCTCGACGCCGCACGCCTGCGGCATTTCTTCGAGCGCGCGGATTATTTCCGCGTGGCCGAGATCGACGGCCGCATCGCCGGTTTCCTGATCGCGCTGCGCGAGGACGCCGACCACAGCAGTTCCAATTTCCGCTGGTTCCGCGAGCGCTACGCGCGCTTCGTCTATATCGACCGAGTGGTGATCGGCGACGGCTTCCGCGGCCACGGCCTGGGCCGCGTGTTCTACAGCGATGCGCAGAGCTACGCCGAGGCGCGCGCGCCGGTGCTGGCCTGCGAGGTTTTCCTGGAACCGCGCGACGACGTTGCGATGCTGTTCCACGGCACGCGCGGTTTCAACGAGGTCGGCCAGCAGTCGATGGCCGAGAACGGCCGGCGCGTTTGCCTGCTGGCCAAGCAGCTCGAATGCTATGCCTTCGTCTGCGACACCTATCCGCGCGACCTGCCCGCGCAGCCCTGGCTGGCCGATCGCGCGCGCATCGAATGGCCGCGCGTGGCAACGGGTGGTGCGTGAGCGTAGCGGCGGGTACGCGCAGCGAAAACGCTGACGCGGTGGAACTGAAGTTCGGGCAGGTGGGCATCGCCAGCGTGCGCGTGCGCCGCAACGATGCCGCCGCGTTGCACGCCGAGCTCGAACGCCGCGTGCGCGCCGCACCGCAGTTGTTCGAACGCGCCGCGGTGGTGATGGATCTTTCGCATCTTGCCGCGCAGCCAACCGATGGCGAAGTCGATGCGCTGCTGGAAGCCGTGCGGGCGGCCGGCATGCTGCCGGTGGGACTGGCTTACGGCACTGCCGAGAACGACGCGCTGGCGCGGCGCATGGGTTTGCCGCTGATCGCGAAGTTCCGCGCGCAGTACGAGCGCGAAAACACGCCGGCGCCGCGCGCCGAAAGCGCTGCGTCTGCGGCTCCCGAATCGAAATCGACCGCGATCAAGCCTGCCGAAATTCCGACGCCTGCGGCGAACGCCTTCGAACTCGCGCAACATCATTCCCAGCCCGTGCGCACCGGCCAGCAAGTGTATGCGCGCGGCCGCGATCTAATCGTGATCGCGCCGGTCGCCAACGGTGCGGAGGTGCTGGCCGACGGCAATATCCACGTTTACGGTGCATTGCGCGGCCGCGCGTTCGCCGGCGCGCTCGGCGACGAGCGTGCGCGCATCTTCTGCAGCGAATTTCGCGCCGAGCTGGTTTCCATCGCCGGGCACTATCGTGTGTTCGAAGAAATCCCTGCGCAATACGAGGGCAGGCCCGTACAGATTTCGCTGGAAGGCGGAAAGTTGAAGATTGCGAATTTGTAAAAGCGTGAGTGGTGAGTGGTGAGTTGAAAAAGCTTCACTGCGACTACTCACAACTCACAACTCACTACTCACAATTCCTGGAGATTCCCATCTTGACCGAAATCATCGTCGTCACTTCCGGCAAGGGCGGTGTGGGCAAAACCACCACATCCGCCTCGCTCGCCACCGGACTCGCCAAACGCGGCCACAAGGTTGCGGTCATCGACTTCGACGTCGGCCTGCGCAACCTGGATCTCATCATGGGCTGCGAGCGGCGCGTGGTGTACGACTTCGTCAACGTGATCCACAGCGAAGCCACACTCAAACAGGCGCTGATCCGCGACAAGCGGCTCGACAATCTGTATGTGCTGGCCGCCTCGCAGACGCGCGACAAGGACGCGCTGACGCAGGAAGGCGTCGGCCGCGTACTGGACGAACTCGCCGCCGACGGTTTCGATTTCGTAATTTGCGATTCGCCGGCCGGCATCGAGAAAGGCGCGCATCTCGCGATGTATTTCGCCGATCGCGCAGTGGTAGTCGTGAATCCTGAAGTGTCGTCCGTACGCGATTCGGATCGCATCCTCGGATTGCTAGCATCGAAAACGCGCCGTGCGGAACGCGGTGACGGCCCGATGAAGCAGCACCTGTTGATGACGCGCTACAACCCGGCGCGCGTGGAAGCGGGTGAGATGATGAGCGTAAAGGACGTCGAGGAAATCCTCGGCATCCCGGTGCTCGGCGTGATCCCGGAATCCGAGCAGGTGCTGGCCGCGTCCAACTCCGGCGTGCCGGTGATCCACGATGCGAGTTCGATCGCGGGCCAGGCCTACGGCGACGCGGTCGCGCGGCTGGACGGCGAGGAAATCGAATTGCGCTTCATCGACGCGCCCAAGAGGGGTTTCTTCAAGCGCATGTTCGGGACTTGAGGAGCGCGCAATGAGAATTCTGGATTTCCTGCGCGCACGTCCGAAGAACACCGCGAACATCGCGCGCGAACGGCTGCGCATCATCGTGGCGCAGGAACGCGCCACGCGCGGCGGGCCGGATTACCTGCCGCTGTTGCGCGGCGAATTGCTGGCCGTCATCCGCAAATACGTCAACGTCGATCCCGACGCGGTGCAGGTCAACGTCGAACGCGACGGCGAGCACGAAGTGCTGGAACTATCGGTGGCGTTGCCGGACGGGCCGGTGAAAGCCGCGGGCGAAGCGTGAATACATCGCTCGAGTGAAATGAGCAAAGTCCCCCCTCACCCGCCAGCCGCTTCGCACTTGTCTCCCTCTCCCCTGTGGGGAGAGGGCCGGGGTGAGGGGGCGGCGAATTCGCTGCACTCCTCGGAAGTCCTGCGCATCGCCGACATCGGCTTCGATGCATGCGAAGCATTGCTCGCATGTCACGACCTGCAACTGATCCGCATCGAAGACGGCGAGTCGATTCCCGGCAGCTACTGGGGCGAGCCGGAAGCCGGCGTGATCGGCTGCAACGTGTATGCACGCGCCGACACGCCGCTGCATTCGCTGTTGCACGAAGCCTGTCACCTGCTGATCGCCGATCCGCAACGGCGTGAAGGCATCCATACCGATGCCAGCGATTCGCAAATTGAGGAAGACGCAGCCTGCTATCTGCAAGTCATCTTGGCGGACGCCCTGCCCGGCTTCGGCCGCGAACGCGCGTTTGCCGACATGGACGCGTGGGGCTATTCGTTCCGGCTCGGTTCCACGCGCGCCTGGTTCGAACGCGACGCCGAAGACGCGCGCGCGTTTCTGCGCGGGCGCAAATTGCTTTCCACCTGATCGCTATTCCGAAAGCTGTGCGCGGATCCCTTCCAGCGCACGCGCCACGGTCTGCCGGCGCACCGCTTCGCGATCGCCTTCGAAATGGAACAGCTTGGCGTGCGCGTAACCGCCGCGACGTTTCCACGCGATCCACACGGTGCCCACGGGTTTGTCGATCGTACCGCCGGACGGGCCGGCGATACCGGTGACCGCCACGGCGATGCTCGCGCCGAAACGCGCCAACGCGCCCGACACCATTTCGATCGCGGTTTCCTGGCTGACCGCGCCATGCCGTTCCAGCGTGTGCGGATGCACGCCCAGCAGCGCTTCCTTGGCTTCGTAGCTGTACGCGACCACGCCGCATTCGAACCACGCCGAAGAGCCGGGCAGATCGGTCAGCACCTTGGCGATCCAGCCGCCGGTGCAGGATTCCGCGACGGCGATCATCTGCTTGCGCTCGCGCAGGATTTCCGCCAGCACCGCGGCTTGCGCGTGCAGGGTTTCGTCGGAATGAATCCTGTCCATGCGGTTCTCGTATCCACGAAAACCGTTTTTCTACTCCGACACGCGGCGTTCGCCAAGCTCGGCGATCAAGCGGCCCCGAATTCCTCGATATAGCGCCGCGTTTCCGCCAGCGGCTGGCCTGTTACCGTGAACCAGACGTTCTCGGCGATGTTGGTGGCGTGATCGCCGATGCGTTCGATGTGCTTGGCGATGAACAGCAGATGCGTCCAGGCGGCGATGTTGCGCGCATCTTCGTTCATGCGGCTCATCAGTTCACGGCAGAGCGCGCTGTACAGTGCATCCAGTTCGGAGTCGCGCAGCCACGCGGCGCGTGCGCGTTCGGCGTCACGCGCCACGTAGGCACGCAACACCTCGCGCACGAGTGCACTCGCGAGCGCGGCCAGCGCGGCCAGTCCGTCGGCCAGTTGTACCGGCGCCGTGCGGTTCAAAGCCAGCGTACGTTTGCCGATATTGGTGGCGTAGTCGCCGATGCGTTCGATGTCGGAAGCGATGCGCAACGCAGCCAGGATTTCGCGCAGATCGCGCGCGATCGGTTGCCGCAGTGCCAGCAGGCGCAGCACGTCATGACTGACTTCGCGCTCCTGCGCGTCGATCGCCGCATCGCCCGCGATCACCCGTCGAGCGCGCGCGTTGTCGCGGCGCTCCAGCGCTTCCATGGCCTCGTCGAACAGCGCCGCGGCGCGCTCGCCCATGGCGGCGATCTCGTGTGTCAGGCGCGCGAGCTCGGCGTCATAGCTTTTGACGATATGCTCGTGCGAAGCGCTCATCACCATTCCTTTCTGTCGGAGCTGTCAAACCCGCAGCATGAAAAACCAGATGTCATAGGACAACAAGAGAATGCCCAGCGCGCACAGCCACACCCCCGCCGCCAAGATCCAATATACGAATCGACCGCGGCCGCGACCGAGTTGTTCTTCTTTGCAGATGCTCTCACTGGTCTTCATCCGAATCGCCCCGTTACATAGTCTTCCGTCTGTTGCTTGTCCGGCTTGGTGAAGATCTTTTCGGTGTCGCCGCATTCGACCAGTTCGCCGAGGTACATGAAGGCGGTGCGATCGGAAACGCGCGCAGCCTGCTGCATGTTGTGCGTGACGATCACAATGGTGTAGTCGCGCTTCAATTCCTCGATCAACTGCTCGATACGGCCGGTGGCGATCGGATCCAGCGCCGAAGTCGGTTCGTCCAGCAGCAACACGTCCGGTTTCAGTGCGATCGCACGCGCGATGCACAACCGCTGTTGCTGGCCGCCGGACAATCCCAATGCATTTTGTTTCAGCTTGTCCTTGACTTCGTCCCACAGCGCGGCCGCGCGCAGCGCCTGCTCCACGCGCGCCTCCATCTCGTCGCGGCGCAGCTTCTCGTGATGCGCGATGCCCCAAGCGATGTTGTCGCGGATCGACATCGGGAACGGCACGGGCTTCTGGAACACCATGCCAACCTTGCCGCGAAGGCGCGCGAGCGAATAGCGCGGATCGAGAATGTCTTCGCCGTCCAGCAGCACCTCGCCACGTGCGGACAAGCCGGGATATACGGCGTAGACGCGGTTCAGCACGCGCAGCAGCGTGGATTTGCCGCAACCCGATGGCCCGATGATCGCGGTCACGCGCAGCGCCGGAATGTCCAGCGAAATCTTCTTCAGCGCCTGAAAATTCGGATAGTGGAAATCCAGCTCGCGCACGGCGATTTTCACCGCCGGTTGCGCGGCGCGCGCGAGAGCGACCACAGAATCCAGCCAGCGCGCGGAGGCAATGTCGTTCATCGGCATGTCCATCAGTCGTGCACAATTCGGGAGCGCTGTAGTAACCCGCGTGCGATCAACCCGAGCACCAGCACGAACGCGGTGACGATCAGCGCGCCCGCCCACGCGAGCGCATGCCAGTCGTCGTAGGGACTCATCGCGAACTGGAAGATCGCGACGGGTATCGATGCCATCGGCGCGTCGAGGTTCGCGCTCCAGTATTGATTGTTGAGCGCGGTGAACAGCAGCGGTGCGGTTTCGCCGGCGATGCGCGCCAGCGCGAGCAGAATCCCGGTGACGATGCCGGGCCGCGCCTGCCGCCAGAGGATCTGCACCGTTGCTTTCCATTGCGGCACCCCCAGCGACATCGCGGCCTCCCGCATCGCATTCGGCACTAGTTGCAGCATCTCGTCGCTGGTGCGCACTACGATCGGCAGCGCGATCAAAGCCAACGCCAACGCGCCGGCCCATGCGGAAAAATGTCCCATCGGCTGCACCAGCAACGCATAGATCGTCAGGCCCAGCACGATCGAGGGCGCGGACAGGAGAATGTCGTTCAGGAAGCGCAGCATCTCGCCGAACCGATTGCGGCGCGCGTATTCGGCCAACCAAGTTCCGGTCAGCACGCCCAGCGGCGCGCCGATCAGCAATGCCAATGCGCTCATGATCAAACTTCCGAACAAGGCGTTCGCCAGCCCGCCGCTTGCGCCGGGCGGCGGTGTGGAATGTGTGAACAGCGCAGGCGCCAATGCATCCAAACCATTGCCGATCGTGGTGAACAGGATCCAGCCCAGCCAGAACAAACCGAACGCGGCGGCGCAGCCGGACAACAGCAAGGCGATCGCGTTGCGGGCGCGTCTCCGTCGATACAGTTTTTCGGCAAGCGCGATCGTGCTCATGCGGGACCCCGATTGCGTTCGATCCTCCGCAACATCAGTCGCGCAATCGCCAGCACTATGAAGGTCAGCAAGAACAACAGGAAGCCGAGTGCGATCAGTGAAGAGCGGTAGATCGACGAATCGGCTTCGGTGAACTCGTTGGCGATTGCGGCGGCGATGGAATTGCCGGGCATGAGCAAAGACACCGAAAGTTCGTGCGCGTTGCCCAGCACGAAGGTCACCGCCATCGTTTCGCCCAATGCGCGGCCAAGACCCAGGAACACGCCTCCGATCACAGCTTGGCGCGTGTACGGCAGCACGATGTGCCATGCCACTTCCCAAGTGGTCGCACCCAGTGCATAGGCCGATTCCTTCAGGCGATTCGGCACGGTGAGGAACACCTCGCGCATCACCGAGGTCACGAAAGGAATCACCATGATTGCCAACACGATGCCGGCGGTGAACATGCCCAGTCCCAGCGGCGGACCGCTGAAGAACATGCCGATCCCCGGCAGCTTGCCGAGGTGCGCATCGATCCACGGATCGACGTGCGCGGCCATGAACGGCACGAACACGAACAGGCCCCACATGCCGTAGATGATCGAAGGAATGCCGGCCAGCAGTTCGATCGCGGAAGCGACCGGCTGCCGCAACCACGCCGGCGCGACTTCGGTGAGGAACAGCGCGATGCCGAAACTCACCGGGACCGCGATCAGCAACGCGATCCCTGAACTCACGACCGTGCCGATCGCCGGCACCAAGGCGCCGAAGCGGTGGTCGACCGGATCCCAGTCGGTGGAAATCAGAAACCTCCAGCCGAACGTCGCGAACGCTTCGTGGGCGCCCCAGGCCATCGATGTTGCTGCTCCCAGCAACGCCAGCGCGACCAATGCAGCGCAGCCGCCTGCCAGCCAGCGGAAGGCGCGATCGCCGCTGAAACGGCGATCCACCCGTTCCGCATCCAGCCCGATGGCAAGTTGGCCGGCGCTGTTCATCGTTTACTGCTCGAACTGCGTCTGCCAATAACTCTCGATGCGCTCGACCAGCGACTTCGGCAGCGGTACGTAGTCGAGCGATTGCGCTTGCGTCTGTCCATTTTCCAGCGACCATTTGAAGAAGTCGAACGCGGTCTTGCTGCGCTGTGCGTCCTTCGGCTGCTCGTAGAGGATCGCCCACGTGGTCGCGGTGATCGGCCAGGCTTGCTCGCCCGGCGCATTGGTCATGATCAGGTTGAAATCCTGCGCACGACTCCAGTCGGCGGTATCGGCCGCTGCTGCGAAGGACTGCGCGTCCGGTTGCACGTACTGGCCGGCTGCGTTTTTCAATTGCGCATAGGCCATGCCGTTCTGCAGCGCGTAGGCGTATTCGACGTAACCGATGCTGCCGCGGATCTGTTTGACGAACGCGGCAACGCCTTCGTTGCCCTTGCCGCCGATGCCGGACGGCCAATTCACCGCGGTGCCTTCGCCGGCTTTTGCTTTCCATGTGGGGCTGATCTTCGAAAGGTAGTTAGTGAAGTTGAATGTGGTGCCGGAACCATCCGAACGATGCACGACGGTGATGCGCGCGTTTGGAAGTTTCAGGCCGGAATTCAGCGCGGCGATCGCCGGATCGTTCCAGTTGGAGATTTCACCGAGGAAGATGCGCGCCAGCGTCGCACCATCCAGCTTCAACTGTCCGGCGCGCACGCCTTCCACGTTCGCCACCGGCACGATGCCGCCGATCACCAGCGGAAACTGGCCCAATCCGGATTGCTTCAACTCGTCCGCGGCGAGCGGCTTGTCGGACGCGCCGAAATCCAACGTGCCCGCCTTGATTTGCGCGATGCCGGCGCCGGAACCGATCGACTGGTAGTTCACGCGGTTGCCGGTCTTTTCGCTGTACGCCGCCGACCATTTCGCCAACACCGGATAGACGAATGTGGAACCCGCGCCGGTGATGTCGGTGGCGTGCGCGGCGCCGGCGGTTGCAATCGCCGCGAGCACGGCAGCGCGCGCGATGAAGCCGATACGTTTGGATCCGATGCGATTCGACCCGATGCAATTCAACATGTCCTCTCCCTCGGCAATGAACGCGTCCTTGCGAATGCAGCGCGTCTTCCGTGGCCGCGCCGAATCGTTGTCGTGCGCATTGCAGCGCGCGCGTGTTACAGCGCGATGGGAATTTCATTGCGGTTGTATGACACGCGCGCAAACCGGTTCGAATTTTTTATGCGTTAGACACGCACGTCGAATCAGCAATGAATTTCTAGCGGCTCCTTAACAACTCTCGTGTTGGAGTGAAGCCGCAATCGAGGACGCAGTTTCGCTCGCGAACAACGGATCTCCGCAACGCACTCGGGGTTCCGCATCTCAAGGCCATTCCATCAGTGACCCGGGGAGGGACACATGAAACGTGTCGCGCTGTTGCTGTCGATCTGCATGCTGGCATTGGCGCCATTGGCGCACGCCGCGAACGTCACCCTGCTCAACGTTTCCTACGATCCGACGCGGGAGCTGTACAAGGACATCAACCAGGCGTTCATCGCCTCGTGGAAAGCGCAGCGCGGCGACACCGTGACGATCCAGATGTCGCATGGCGGCTCGGGCAAGCAGGCGCGCTCGGTGCTGGATGGGCTGCCCGCCGATGTGGTGACGCTGGCGCTCGCCTACGACATCGACGCGCTGGCCGATCGCGGTTTGATCGCGCAGAACTGGCAATCGCGCCTGCCGGACAATTCCTCGCCCTACACGTCCACGATCGTTTTTCTGGTGCGCAAGGGCAACCCCAAGCACATCAAGGATTGGTCCGATCTGGTCAAGCCTGGCGTGCAGGTGATCACGCCCAACCCGAAGACGTCCGGCGGCGCGCGCTGGGCCTTCCTCGCGGCGTGGGGTTACGCACTGAAACGGCCGGGCGGCAATGAAAACAGCGCCAAGGATTTCGTGCGCAAGCTCTACCACAACGTGCCGGTGCTCGACACCGGTGCGCGCGAAGCGACCAACACCTTCGTGCAGCGCGGCATCGGCGATGTGCTGCTAGCGTGGGAAAACGAGGCGCTGCTGGCGCAGCGAACGCTCGGCCAGGGCGCGTTCGAAATCGTGGTGCCGTCGAAGAGCATCCTGGCAGAACCGCCGGTTGCCGTGGTGGACAAGAATGCGGCCGCGCATCACACGCAGGCGATCGCCACGGCGTACCTGCAATTCCTGTACACCGATCAGGGCCAGGAGCTCGCGGCAAAGCATTTCTATCGTCCGCGCTCGGCGAAGATCGCGCAGAAGTACGGCGCGCAGTTTCCGAAGATCAACATGTTCAGCGTCGGCGACACGTTCGGCGACTGGCGTCAGGTGCAGAAGAAATTCTTTTCCGACGGCGGCATCTTCGATCAGATCGGTCCTGGAGCCTGAGCCATGCGACGGGGAATCCTGCCGGGGTTCGGCCTCGGCCTCGGCTACGTGTGCGCGTACCTCGGCTTGATGGTGCTGCTGCCATTGGCCGCGCTGGTATGGAGAGCTTACGGCATCGGCCCGGCAGAGCTGCTGCAACTGCTGTCGTCGCCGCGCACGCTCGCTGCATTGCGATTGAGCTTCGCCGGCGCGTTCGCGTCGGCGCTGGTCAACGTGGTCGCGGGATTGCTGGTCGGTTGGGTATTGGTGCGCTACCGCTTTCCCGGCCGTCGCGTGCTGGATGCAGCGGTGGATCTGCCGTTCGCCTTGCCGACCGCGGTCGCGGGCATCGCGTTGACCGCGCTGTACGCGCCGAACGGCTGGATCGGACAGTTCCTGAAACCGCTCGGCATCCAGATCGCCTACACGCCGCTCGGCGTGCTGGTGGCGATGACATTCGTGGGATTCCCGTTCGTGGTCCGCACGCTGCAACCGGTACTGGAATCGCTGGATTACGGCGTCGAGGAAGCCGCGCACACGCTGGGCGCGAATCGCGGACAGACGTTCCTGCGCGTGATTCTGCCGACGTTGATGCCGGCGCTGCTGACCGGTTTCGCGCTGGCGCTGGCGCGCGCGGTGGGCGAATACGGTTCGGTGATCTTCATCGCCGGCAACATCCCGATGCGTTCCGAGATCGCGCCGCTGCTGATCGTCGAGAAACTGGAACAATTCAACTACGCCGGCGCCGCCGCGATGGCGGTGGTGATGCTCGGCTTCTCGCTGGCCCTGCTGCTGACCTTGACCTTGTTGCAGCGTCGCAGCGCCGTGTGGCAGGAGGCTGCCGCATGAACGCCATCGTCCTCACGCGTCCGGTATCGGTCCGCCGCGGTTTTGCGCGCGCGTTGCTGATCGCGCCCGCACTCGCCTTCATGGCGCTGTTCCTGCTGCTGCCGCTGGCGGCCGTGTTCGTCGAGGCGTTCAAGCAGGGCCTCATCGCATACTGGAACAGCATCATCCAGCCGGAAGCGGTTGCGTCGATCAAGCTGACGCTGCTGGTGGCCGGCATCGCCGTGCCGCTGAACCTGGTATTCGGTGTCGCCGCCGCATGGGTGATGGCGCGTTTCGAATTCCGCGGCAAGAACCTGCTCGGCGCGTTCATCGACCTGCCGTTCTCGGTCTCGCCGGTGATCGCTGGTCTGATCTACGTGCTGCTGTTCGGCGCGCAGGGCTGGTTCGGACCCTGGCTGGATGCGCACGGCATCAAGATCATTTTCGCCGTGCCCGGCCTGGTGCTCGCCACGATCTTCATCACCCTGCCCTTCGTCGCGCGCGAACTCATCCCGCTGATGCAATCGCAAGGCAGCGAGGAAGAAGAAGCCGCGCGCGTGCTGGGCGCGGGCGGATGGCAGATGTTCTTCCGCGTCACGCTGCCCAACATCCGCTGGGCGCTGCTGTACGGCGTTTTGCTCTGCAACGCGCGTGCGATGGGCGAATTCGGCGCGGTGTCGGTGGTGTCGGGGCACATCCGCGGGCTCACCACCACGATGCCGCTGGAAGTGGAGATGCGTTACAACGAATACAACTATCTCGGCGCATTCGCCGTCGCATCGCTGCTCGCGTTGCTGGCGCTGTTGACGCTGGTCATCAAGACCGCCCTGGAATGGCGTTATCGCGGCGAATTGCCCGCGCACGCATCGGCACACTGAGGAACGCACATGAGCCTGCAACTCACCGATGTCACCCGCCGCTTTTCCCGCCATGCCGCGCTCGATGGCGTGAGCCTCGACATCGCGGACGGTGAATTTCTCGCGCTCTTGGGGCCTTCCGGCTCCGGCAAGACCACGCTGCTGCGCATCCTCGCCGGGCTGGATCATCCCGATGCCGGCGCCGTGACGCACCAGGGCAGGGATTTCCTGCAGATGCCGCCGCGCGAACGCAAGGTCGGCTTGGTGTTCCAGCACTACGCGTTGTTCCGGCACATGAGCGTGATGGAGAACATCGCCTTCGGTTTGCGCGTCCGCCCGTGGCGCACGCGGCCTTCGCGCAAGGCGGTGCGCGAGCGCGTGCAGTCGCTGTTGCAACGCGTGAAGCTGGAAGGCCTGGGCGACCGATATCCCATGCAGCTTTCCGGCGGACAGCGACAGCGCGTGGGACTGGCGCGCGCGCTGGCGGTGGAACCGAACCTGCTGCTGCTGGACGAACCGTTCGGCGCGCTGGACGCGCAGGTGCGCGTTTCCCTGCGGCGCTGGCTGCGCGAGCTGCACGACGAACTGAAACTCACCACGATCTTCGTGACGCACGATCAGGAAGAAGCGCTGGAACTTTCCGACCGCGTCGCACTGATGAACAACGGCCGCATCGAACAGGTGGACACGCCCGCGGAGCTTTACCAGCATCCGGCCACGCCGTTCGTCTGCGAGTTCATCGGTCGGGTCAACCGCATTCCGTTGAAACTGGAACACGGCCGCCTGCTTTCCGGCGAGTGGCGCTTGCCGCAGCCCGCGTGGTCCAACGGCCTGCACGAGGCGATCGCCTACGTGCGGCCCGAGCAATTGTCCATCGGCACCTGCGGATCGAAACCGATGTGGAAAGCGAAGTTGCGCCACATCTATCTCGCCGGTAGCGTCGCGCACCTCAACCTGCACGTCGAATCGATGGACCTGACGCTGGAAGCCGACCTCGCCAGCGAGGAATTGCACGAGCGCGGATTGCAACCGGGCATGGAACTCGGCGTACTGCCGCGCGCGGCCGTGCTGTTTCCGCTGCGCAACGGCGCGGGCGATCCGGTGGCCGAAGCGCGCTGGGAATGGCGCGAGCCGGGAGGGGTTTTTCCGGCGCTTGTCGCACAACGGTAACCGGGCCGACATTCCGTCGTAATCCGCACCTCGCACCCTCATCACATGTAATCACCAACCGGGGAGACCTGTATGGGTTCCAAAGTTCTGGCGGCCGCCGTCGCGGTCGCGCTCGGCAGCAGCACCCTTTTCGTGACTGGTCCGGCTGCCGCTCAGAGTTCCGATGCGGCGGAGATCGCGCAACTGAAAGCGCAGCTCGCGCAGTTGCAGGCGAAAGTGGACGAACTCGAAAAACGTTCCGACGCGCAATCGACCATCAATGTCAGCACGCAGCAGAACATCGAGGCGATGCAGCAGAAGCAGGAG
>DATFCO010000006.1:0-6158 GCA_035253005.1 Rhodanobacteraceae bacterium | reverse complement strand
TCGTTCGCCGGTTGCTCGCCCGTGAACGTGATCGCCTTGGCGCCGACGATCTGGCCGACGTGCGCCTTGTCGCTGACGTAGAGCTTCACTTCGCGTTCGAACTTCAGCGTGCCGTTGACGGTGGCGCCGGGGCCGATCGTCACCACCGGCATGCGGTCGATGCCGAAATGGAACCAGCCGTTGTCCGGCTTGTGCACCAGAATGCCGCCGTCCACGCGTGCGTTGCCGGTGATGTCGATGTCGCCGTCCACGGTTTCCAGGCCGCCGCCGACGTGCGCGCCGTCGATGCTGATGTGGCCGTTGACGTTGGTGGCGTGACCGCCGACATCGGCGCCCGGCGAGAGCGTCAGCGCGCCGTTCACCGATTCGATGCCCTTGGCGACCTGCGCGCCGTCGTCCAGTTTGATCGCGCCGTTGACCGTGTTGGCCGATTTCGCCGACGCATGCGCGCCGAGTGAAATCGAACCGTTGACGGTGGACGCATCTTCGATCTTCGCGTTGGGCTCGACATGGATGGAGCCGTTGACGGTGTTGGCGTCGCCGGGCGTCTGACCGGCCTGCACCGTGATCGAGCCGTTGACCTTGTTCATGCCGCCGCTGTCGCTGTCGTCGCCGGCGACGCAGGCGGTGGTGAGCAGCAGCAACGGCAGCAGCAGAAAGAGACGCGCTTTCATGGAGACACCTCGTGTGGTGGGTGCGGGTTGGATGCTGCTATTCACTGGAAGGTTTAGCAATATGCCGGAGTGCCCCTCACCCGGCCTACGGCCACCCTCTCCCCGTGAACGGAGAGAGGGGAAAATCAAAAGCGACGCATCAACGAAATTCCCTCTCCCCGCAAGCGGGGAGAGGGAAGACAAGCGCAAAGCGCTTGGCGGGTGAGGGGCCATCGTTGACGCGCCACGCGTTCGGTTCCACGATTTGCAAATTCGCCTTCGGGAAATCAACCATGCCCACTCTCGTCCTGATCCGCCACGGCCAGTCGCAATGGAACAAGGAGAACCGCTTCACCGGCTGGGCGGATGTCGATCTGTCCGAACTCGGCCGGCAGGAAGCGCGCGAGGCCGGCGAATTGTTGAAGCGCGAGGGTTATGGGTTCGATCACGCCCACACCTCGGTGCTGAAGCGCGCGGTGCGCACGCTGTGGGAAATCGAAGATGCGATGGATTTGATGTGGCTGCCGGTGCGCACCGAGTGGCGCTTGAACGAACGCCACTACGGCGCGCTCACCGGTCTGGACAAGGCCGAGACCGCGGCGAAGTACGGTGACGAGCAGGTGCACATCTGGCGCCGCAGTTACGACATCCGTCCGCCGGCGTGGACGCCGCAACAGAACATCTTCGCCGACGATCCGCGTTACGCGGGTCTTTCGCCGGAACAGATTCCGCTGACCGAATGCTTGAAGGACACTGTCGCGCGCGTGCTGCCGTACTGGCACGAAACACTCGCGCCCGCGATCGAGTCAGGTCAAAAAGTGCTGGTCGTCGCGCACGGCAACTCCCTGCGCGCTTTGATCAAGTACCTCGACAACATTTCCGACGACGCGATCGTGGAGATGAACATCCCCACCGGCGTACCGATCGTGTACGAATTCGACGAATCACTGAAACCGTTGAGCCGGCGGTATCTGGGCAACGAGGCGGAGATTGCGGCGAAGGCGGCGGCGGTGGCGGCGCAGGGAAAAACTAATCAGAAGTGAGAGCGTATGACGCAGCGCTCCTTGCAAGCCTTTCGGCTCCTAGCAAAGCTAGATTGGTTTCGTGCAAAACAGAATGATGGGTTACATATCTCGGTATACGAGATGGAGCCCGATCCTGAGATAGTTGTTCGGCGAAGGCTGGAATTCGATCGAATTGTTGTTCTGATAGAAAAATCTGCTGTTTCATTTCTAGAACTGGGAAATACATCATTCAAGTTCGGACAAAACCGTGAAGTCACAGCTACTGTTGAACAGCGCCACGCTACGAGCAGTAATGCAGGAAAAGTAATATTTTTGCAACCGTACAAACTTGATCAACAAGAATCAGAAAAGAGGTGCGATGAGACTGCAGAGCAGTATTTATCGCTTCTCATTTCTACAAATAGAAGAAACATTGCATATCGCCACCTATTCACCAATATCATTGGGTATGAAGGAGATGCGACCTACGCACAAGGTCGAAGAATTCGCTTGCCATTTGCGTCACCGCCGCCAGATTTATCGGAAAACTCTCTGAATTTATTTATCACGTGCGAGCGAGCGTTGCGCTCGAAAGATGCTGCTTTCCAGCGGCGGGTCGAGCTCTCATTACATTGGCACATGAGAGGGATACGACTCGACAGTGTCGACAGCTTTCTGAGTCTCTGGATCGCTATCGAAGCACTTTCTATGGACACATCTGACATCAAGCCGGTCAATGAAGCATTGGCTGCAATTTATAACTTGAGCTATCGAGATGCGGCAGAGAAGTTTGCTATGGGGAGGGTTTATGGACTCAGGAGCGATATAGTGCACAAGGGCCGCAAAGATTTTATTTCTACCGGCATCACAGATTATTTGGAGTGCGTGTATACAGACCTTTTATTGAACAAGCTCGGCATCACGTCGCTTCGACGCGCCGAGGAGTTTATTCGAGCACATGACTTTGATCTTCGGAGCGCAATCGGGAGCTAAGCACGCGGGCTGGCCGACCAGCCCAGCATTTCGTGAGTGTTAATTGCTGGGCTTTGCAGCCCAGCCTACAGCGCATCCGCGTCCAGCTCGCCCGTGCGAATGCGGATCACCTGATCTAGCGAACTTACAAAAATCTTGCCGTCGCCGATCTTGCCGGTGCGCGCGGCTTGCATGATCGCTTCGATCGCGCGTTCGACCAGATCGTCGGGCAGTGCGATTTCCAGTTTCACCTTCGGCAGGAAATCCACCACGTATTCCGCGCCGCGATACAGCTCGGTGTGGCCTTTTTGCCGGCCGAAACCCTTGACTTCGGTGACGGTGATGCCGGCCACGCCGACTTCCGACAACGCCTCGCGCACGTCGTCCAGCTTGAACGGCTTGATGATCGCGGTGATGAGTTTCATCGGAATACCCGGCGCGGTTCGCTTTGCGAACTATACGTGAGCCGAAAGGGGGCGGCATCCGATAACGAAGGCCATGGATGGCCGTGTCGAAGCGAGCTTCCGCGCCGTCGCATGACGCCGAGCATCGCAGCCGGGCGCGCGAAAAAGGCGCGACTGTTTGAGCACAGGGATGTGCGAGTTCGCGCCGGCGCGCGCCCGGCGAGAAGCGCAGGGCAGTCGAGCCAACCGGATGTTGGCGAGACCGCCATGCCGGCGCAATGGTTTTGGCTACTTTTGCCGAAACAAAAGTAGCCCGCTCGCGGCAGCGAGCGGAACCAGGAAATCTTGCGTGAAAGTCACTGGATTCCCGCTTTCGCGGGAATGACAAACAAAACTGGATTCCGGCTTTCGCCGGAATGACAGTCAAAAGCAAACGCCCGAACGCGTCAGCGCTTGACCGTATTGGCTCTGTGCATCGGCCTTGCCAGCGCCAGTCCCTTCAGCACGTGCAGCGCTTCGGACAACGCGTAATCGTCCACCGCGAGTTTGCCGGCATCGCTGGTCGTCGCGGTGTCGTCGTCGATTGGCGAGTTGCCGGCCAGGTGATTCGGCAGGTCGCTCTCGTGTTCGTCGTCGCTGAAATCGCCTGCTTGCGTGCTGACGCTCAGATTTCCGAGCGCGATGTCGGGCGTGATGCCGGCGGCCTGGATCGAGGTGCCATCAGGCGTGTAGTAGCGCGCGGTGGTGAGTTTCAGCGCGGTATCGTCGGTGAGCGGCAAGATGGTCTGCACGGAACCTTTGCCGAAGGTGCGCTGGCCCATCAGCAGCGCGCGGTGATCGTCCTTCAATGCGCCGGCGACGATTTCGGCGGCGGACGCGGTGCCGTTGTCCACCAGCACCACCATCGGCGCGCCGTCCAGCAGATCGCCGGGCGTGGCGCTGAAATCCAGATCGGCCTGTTTCAGGCGGCCCTTGGTCGTGACGATCGTGCCCGAATCCAGGAACGCGTCGCTGACGCCGACCGCGGAGGTGAGCAAACCGCCGGGATTGGAACGCAGATCCAGCACCGCACCGCGCAGCGGCCCGCTCTTCTTCTGCAGCGCTTCGAGTTGCTTGTCGAGATCGCTCGCGGTGTCTTCCTGGAACTGGCTGATGCGGATGTAGGCATAACCCGGTTCCAGCAGGCGCGTCTTGACGCTGCCGACACGGATGCGCTCGCGCGTCAGCGGAATCGTCACCGGCGCCTTCGCGTCCGCGTGCAGAATTCCGAGCGTGATCTTGCTGCCGGGTGCGCCGCGCAACTGTTTCACCGCCGCATCCAGCGCGTCGGGCTGCACGAGCTTGCCATTGATCGACACGATCACGTCGCCGGGTTTGATGCCGGCGCGCGCGGCGGGCGTGCCGTCGATCGGCGTGACGATGCGCAACTGGTCGTTCAACTGCGCGACCTCGATGCCCAAACCGGAATACGCGCCGGTCGTATCTTCGGTGAGATCCTTGAGATCGCTTTCGTCCAGATAATCGCTGTGCGGATCGAGACCCGCGAGCATGCCGCGGATCGCCGCGCGCATCAGCGTCTTGTCGTCCACCTTGTCCACGTAGGCCTGCTTCACCATCGCGTACACGCGGGTGAAGGCGCGGATATCGGCGAGATCGGGCACGTTGGACGACGCACTGGATGCCGGCGCGGGCGCGATCGCATCTGGCGGCGACGACGATGCAGGAGCGGGTTGGGCCGAAGGATTTTTTGCCGGCGCCGTCGCCGGCGGAGCGGCGAAGGCCAGACCGCTGCAAACCAGCAGCAGCGCGGGGATCAGACGGGGGAAGGACATGGAGGAAAACCGCGGAACGTTGGACAGATTATGCGCCAGAAGCGTGAGAAAGATGTTGAGTGGTTCTCCCTTCTCCCTCCGGAAAGCCGCCGTCCATGGCCGAGAGCTCCATGGTGGCGCGCAGCGCCGGGTGAGGGTTCGGTTCTTGCGGATGGTGAGTCAGCACGAGATATTTCCAAATGCCGAACCCTCACCCCAACCCCTCCCGGCGGGAGAGGGGCTCACCGTGGCTTCAACCAGTCTCTCGCGTCCACCGGCTTGCCGTCCTTGCGCAATTCGAAATACGCGCCGGTCTGGTTTTCACCGCGGCCGACCTTGGCGATCGGCTGCCCCGGTTTGACCCAGTCGCCGTCTTCGACCAGCGCGGCTTCGTTGTTGCCGTACAGGCTCATCCAGCCGTTACCGTGATCCACGATCACCAGCTCGCCGTAGCCGCGCATGAAGTCCGCCCACGCCACGCGGCCGTACGCCACCGCGCGCACCGGTGTGCCCGGCTCGGCGGCGATCAGCAAGCCGTGCGAAAGCGGACCGTCGCCCGCACGTGCGCGGCCTGCGACGGGCCAAGGCAGTTCGCCGCGCAATTGTGCGAAGGGACGCTCGCTGCCGAGTTGTTTCGGAATATCGGCGAACAGATCCTTCAGTTCTTCCAGCAACCGATCCAGATCCTGCTGCTGGCGTTGCAGCGTCGCGAGCTGATCCTTCTGCTGCTTGAGCTGCGCATCGGCCTGCGCCAACAGTTTCTGCTGATCATCGCGCGCCTGCTGCAAGGTCTGCGCACGCGCGGCACGTTCGTCGCGCTGCTGTTGCAAGGCGGCCTGATCGGACTGGATTCCGCGCTGCAATTCCTCGAGCCTGGACAAATCGCCCAGCAGCGAACGGATGCGTTGCACGCGGTCGCGCTGGAACTAGCGCGAATAGGCCAGCGCGCGCGAGATGCGCGCGACGTCCTCGTCGCCGAGCAGCAGCGACAAGTCGCTGCCGCGGTTCAGGGCGTAGGCCGCGCGCAGCAACTCCGCCAGCGCTTCGCGCTGTGATGCGAGTTTCGTCTGCAACTGCGCGTGCTGACCTTGCAACTGTGCGAGTTCCGAAGATTTCTGCGCAATCGCCGTCTCGGTTTCGCGCAGCGCCTTCGAGGCGTCGTTCAATTGTTTTGCCTGATCGGCCAGCGCGGCATCGATCTGGTCGCGTTGCGCGGCGGTGGCGCGCTGGGCCTGCGCGATTTGTGCGATCTGCGCGCGGACGGCGTCCAGTTTCTTCTGCGTCTCGTTCCGCTGCGCCTGGCGTTGGGCATCG
>DATFCO010000005.1:0-8578 GCA_035253005.1 Rhodanobacteraceae bacterium | reverse complement strand
CATCCCAAACTCGGCGCGCGGGTTTACGTCGATCCGGCCGCGACACTGATCGGCGATGCGGAACTGGGCGACGATGTTTCGCTCTGGCCGGGCAGCGTGGTGCGCGGGGACGTCGAGCGCATCCGCATCGGCGCGCGCACCAACGTGCAGGATGGCGCGGTGCTGCACGTGACCCATGATGGTCCCTATTCGCCCGGCGGTTTTCCCTGCATCGTCGGCGCGGACGTGACCATCGGCCACGCTGCGGTGGTGCACGCCTGCACGATCGAGGACGCGTGCCTGATCGGCATGCATTCGACGATTCTGGATGGAGCGATCGTGCGCAAACACGCGATGATCGGCGCGGGCGCGCTGGTGTCGCCGGGCAAGACCGTCGGCGAAGGCGAGCTGTGGCTCGGCAATCCCGCGCGCTGCATGCGCAAGCTCAGCGCGGGCGAGATCGAGCAACTGCACTACTCGGCCGCGCACTATGTGCGGCTGAAGGATGCGTATCTCGCGCAGCTCTGATCCCTTCTCCCGCTAGCGGGAGAAGGTGGCCCGCACGGCCGGATGAGGGTGGGCTCCATCGCTAATCCCGAACTCCGCCCTCACGCGCCGCGCTTTGCGCGGCGACCTCTCCCGCCAGCGGGAGAGGTGACTTTAAATTTGCAGTTGACGCAAGATCCCATCCGTTTCCGGCTGCACACCATGCCAATGTTCGAAAGAATCGGCGGCCGTTTCGATCAGCATTCCCAACCCTTTCAATGCTCGCGCGGCGCCCGCGCCGCGCGCCCAGTCCAGGAACGGTTGCGCCGCTTTGCCGTAGGCGAGATCGTAAGCAGTTGTGTTTTCGGAAACGAGCGAGTGCGGCAACTGCATCGACGCACCCAGCACGCCGGCCGACGTGGCATTGAGGATCAGATCGAACGCGCCGCAACGTTCCAGGCCATTCCATTCCGAAATGCAGACGCGCTCGGGCACCGCCAATGCGTCGGCAAGTTTGCGCGCGCGTTCGGAGGTGCGATTGGCGACGATCAATTCGCGCACGTTCCCGTCCAGCAATGCAAACGCGACGGCTTGCGCGGCGCCGCCCGCGCCCAGCAGCAGCACGCGGCGATTCCGCAAGTCGACACCGTGACGTTCGCGCAGATCACGGATCAGCCCGGCACCGTCGGTGTTGTGCGCTTCGATCGATCCGTCGGCTTGGCGCGTCAATACGTTCGCCACGCCGGCGCGTTGCGCCGCTCGCGTGCGCGCATCGGCCAGCTCGAATGCCAATCCCTTGTCCGGCAACGTCACATTCGCGCCGCGGCCGCCCTCATCGAAGAAGGTGCGCGCGATTTCGACAAAGCGTTCGGGCGGCGCGTCGATCGCGACGTATTCCAGCGCGATGCCGCACTGCGCGGCGAACAACGCGTGCAGCCGCGGCGACAGCGAATGCGCGATGGGATGGCCGAAAACGGCGAAGCGCTGCGCATCACTCATCGTTCGAATCTCCGCCAAGTCGCAATCCGTGAGATGCCGGATGCGCAAGGTTCGCACACCCATCAGGAGTGTGCCATGCAAACCTTTCACAACCGGAAGCCCGATGTACTCGCACTGGCCGCAGCCACCTGGCTGGCGGCCGGTCTGGTGCTGCTGCTCCTCACACCGATGCCGACGCACGACGCGCAGCATGGCTGGTCGATCGCATTCTGGTTGATCGCGGCGCCGGCGGCGGTGCTCGCCGCACAGCTTGCACTGCGCGCGGATCACACACTCTCGCCCGTGCGCTTGCGCTCCATCCGCCGCAGAAATTCCTGCATGACGCGACGGTAAAGCTCACCGCCCAATTGCTCGTCCTCGACACCGGCGTCGATGGACGGATTGTCGTTGACTTCCAGCACCACCAGCCGATCGCGCGTCTGCTTGATGTCCACGCCGTAGAGGCCGTCGCCGATCGGCGCAGTGGCGCGCAGCGCCAGCTTGACCACGTCCGCCGGCGCATCCTTCACCGCGAGTGTGTCGAAACCGCCCGACTTCGCCGTGCCGCGCGCGGCGTGGTTGTAAATCTGCCAGTGTCCGCGGGACATGTAATAGCGGCAGGCGTAAAGCGCCTCGTGATTGAGCACGCCCACGCGCCAGTCGAATTCCGTGTAAAGGAATTCCTGCGCGATCAGCAGCGCGGTGCTCTGAAACAACTGCGCCGCGGCGCGTTCCAGTTGTTCCACGTCGTCGACCTTGACCACGCCGCGCGAGAACGATCCGTCCGGGATCTTCAGCACCAGCGGGAAGCCGAGCCGATCGGGCAATTCGCGCAACTGCTTGGGATCCTCGCGATAGAGGATTTCCGCGCGCGGCACGGCGATCTTGCGCGAGCGCAGAAGATCGTGCAGGTAGATCTTGTTGGTGCAGCGCAGGATCGAAGTGGGATCGTCCATCACCACCATGCCTTCGCGTTCGGCCTTGTGCGCGAAGCGGTAGGTATGGTTGTCGGGCGCGGTGGTTTCGCGGATGAATAGGCCATCGTATTCGGCAAGGCGGGTGTAGTCGTTCTTGCCGATCGGGTCGACTTCGATCCCCAGTTCCTTGCCCGCTACGACGAAAGCCTTCTGCGCGCGCGGATTGGACGGCGGCATGGATTCGGCCGGATCGATCAGCATGGCAAGGTCGTAGCGGAACTGCTTACGCGCGCGCGGCTTGCGCCACAAGCGTTTGGTGAAGGCGTCCAGCGTCTGGGCGAACGCGTCTTCCTGAGCGTCGTCCAGCGTGTGCAGGCTGACGGGCTTGATCGCACTGATCTGCCAGACACGGTCGCGCTCGAATTCGATGCGCAGCAGCGGACAGGGATACATTTCGAACACCTGCCGCGCAAGGTCCTGCAATGCGGGATAAGACGTCTCGCCGAAATAGACGAGAATGCCGAAGTCCGTGGTGTCGCGGCCGCCGGCGGGAAGGAAATTCGCCAGTTTCTGGTTCAGGTCTTCGACGTCCAAGCCGTACAGCGAACGCCGGCGCAGGTCGTTGATGGTGCGCACCGAGGGAATCACGCGATGCCCGCGCGCTTCGCCTAGCAATGAAACGTAGTGTCCGGTGCCGAGGTACTTGTAACCGCGGCAGAGATTGATGACGTGGGTACGCTCGTCGCCGCCGATCGGCTCGCGCAGATAGTCCATCGCGCTAACGACGTTGTCGGACGGGTAGTAAGAACCCCAGTCCGATGCCTTCTCCACCACGATCACCAGCCGGCTCATTGCGTCGCTTTCCGAGTTGCTCTATCGATTCCTGACCGGCTGGTGCCGGCGCAACAGTTTGGCACAGCGAGGCTTGCCCGATGCAACGACGCAGCCTAGGCTCGCCGCATGTCGGCTTCCTTTCGCATCCGCCGCGCCCGGATGGGCGACCTCGACGCGCTGGTCGCGCTGGAGGAAGCCAGCTTCGATCACGATCGCGTCAGCCGCGCGCAATGGCGCAGGCATCTGCGCAGCGACAGCGCGTGCGTGCTGGTGGCGGAGAGGAACACAACCGTTTCCGGCTGCGCGCTGCTGTTTTTGCGGCGCGGCAACCGCAACGCGCGGTTGTATTCGATCGCGATTGCGTATACCTCGCGCGGGCGAGGCGTTGGCGCCGCGCTGCTGCAAGCCGTCGAAGCCGAAGCGCGTGCACGTGGCTGCGTCACGATGCGTCTGGAAGTGCGCACCGACAACGCCGCCGCGATCGCGCTGTACGAAAAACGCTGCTATATCCGCCGCAAACGCGAACCGGGTTTTTATGAAAACGGCGCAGATGCGTGGCGGTATGAAAAAGCCCTGGACTGATCGACGTATACTGCACGCAACTTCCGGAGCGCCGCCATGCACCGCACGATTTCAGTTTTCGCATTGCTGATCGCTCTGGCCGCACTCGCCGGCTGCGGGCAGAAAGGCCCGCTGGTGCGGCCGACGCCCGCGCCTGGCTCCGCTCCGGCGCCCGCGCATTCGACGCCTCCGCCTGCACCCACGCTGCCGACGCCGACTCCGGACGACGACGGCATCGGCTGACCGCGTGCCGCTGCGCTTCACCAAGATGCACGGCTTGGGCAACGACTTCGTCGTGCTCGATGCGCGCTCGGCACCGTTGTCGCTGAGCGTCGAGCAGGTGCGCGCGATGGCCGACCGCCGCACTGGTGTCGGCTTCGATCAATTATTGATCGTCGAGCCCGCACGTGACGGAGCCGATTTCGCTTATTCGATCCGCAACGCGGACGGTTCCTCCGCACAACAATGCGGCAACGGCGTGCGCTGCATCGCGGCGTGGCTGCGGCGCGACGGCGCGTTGCGCGTCGAAACTGCGCGATTGCAAGGTCCGGCGGGCGCGGTCGCAGTGAGGTTCCTGGATGGTGGCCGCGTGGCAGTGGACATGGGCGAACCGGTGTTCGATCCGGCGCGGGTTCCATTCGCGGCGCAAGTGGAAGCCGAAAGCCATGCGCTGGACGTCGAAGGCGAAAGCGTAACGATCGGCGCGGTATCGATGGGAAATCCGCACGCTGTAATCGAAGTGGACGAGGTGAATAGTGCCCGCGTCGATCGGCTCGGGCCGCTGGTCACGGCGCATTCGCGCTTTCCGCAAGGCGCGAATGCGGGCTTCGCGCAGGTGCTGTCGCGTGATGCGATCAAGTTGCGCGTGCATGAGCGCGGCGCCGGCTGGACGCGCGCCTGCGGCAGCGGCGCTTGCGCGGCAATGGCCGTGTTGCGCCGGCAAGGGCGTGTCGACGATCGGGCGCGTGTGGAATTGCCCGGCGGTACGCTGGAGATCGAATGGCGTGGAGCGGGTCATCCGTTGTGGATGACCGGACCGGCAAGCTTCGTGTTCGATGGTCGAACATGCGGCGCTGACGATCTGCCTTGACTGCGCGCGCGGGGAGCGCGCGCGAACAGCGAAGCTGGCCCTGAGCGCAGCGAAGGGCGAGCGCCAAGGATGGCGCGAGTAATGGCAGATCGTGCCGCATGTGAGCTCGAATCTGCGATGCTCACGGCCTGCTACGGATAGCAGTCCGTATCGCAGATGAGGGGCATGGATGCCGATCGGAAGATGCACCCAAGGATGTTGCTGGCAGCGCGCCCACCTGCACGCTGGCTCCTACAAATCCGACGTTGCTTCCGATCGCATAAATCCTCACACTCCGCGCAACCGAATCGGATCGACCACCATGCCCGAAATGTCGTTGAAAGCCGGACTGGAAGCGATGGACGTCGCCGAATACCTGCGCCGCCATCCGAATTTCCTCCAGGATTTTCCCGATCTGGCGCAGGAGCTGGTGATCCCGCGCGAGCACGGTCCAGCCGCTTCGCTCACTGCGTATCAACTGGAAGCCCTGCGCGCGCGCAACCAGGAATTGAACGAGCGGCTGGCCGACTTGATCGCCGTCGCCACCGACAACGAACAACTGATGGTGCGCGTGCATTCGCTGACCCTGACGCTGCTGCGCGCGAACACGCTGGAAGAAACCTGCCGCAGTTTCGTGGCTGCATTGAACGAGGATTTCCAAACCGATTTCGTCTGTCTGGCGCTGTTTCGCGACTGCACCGACCTGCCGCGCGCGGAATGGCTGCTCGCCACACCGCAGGGCAAAGCGGTGCTGCCCGAATTCGCCGAATTCCTCTCCCGCAACGAACCACTCTGTGGCCGGTTGGCGCAGGACAAGTTGGATCGATTGTTCGGCGCGCGCGCGAATCAGGTGCAATCCTGCGCGCTGCTGAAGATCGGCGAGCGGGGTCTGCTGGCGATCGGCAGCGACGATATCAACCGTTTCCATCCAGGCATCGGCACGATCTTCCTGAAGCTGATCGCGCAGGCGCTGGACGCGGCACTGGCGCGCTTCGATTGAAATGTCCGAGCCGCTCGCCGCCACGGTCGAGAAATTTCTCGCCTATCTGCGCGACGAGCGGCGCTATTCGCCGGCCACGCTGCACAAGTACCGCGAAGAATTGAAAAGTCTGTGCGAATACATGCAAGCGCACGCGCTCACGCGCTGGCGCGATCTGCGCGGAGAACAGGTGCAGGCGCTGATTGCGGCCGAGCATCGCCGCGGACTGGAGCCTTCCACCTTGCGCGCCAAGCTTTCTGCGTGGCGCAGTTTTTTCAAATATCTCGCGCGCCATGGCGAAGTCGGCGTGAATCCCGCCAACGGCGTGCGCTCACCCAAAGTCCGGCGCAAGCTGCCGCAGGTGCTCGACGTGGACCAGGTGTCGGCCTTGGTGGAACTCGAAGGCGACGAACCGGGAGTGGTGCGCGATCGCGCGTTGATGGAATTGCTGTATTCCAGCGGACTGCGCGTTTCGGAATTGACGAACGTGCACTGGCGCGATCTGGATTTGGATGAAGGCATGCTGCGCGTGGTCTCCGGCAAGGGCGGCAAGACGCGCATCGTGCCGGTCGGCAGCCGTGCGCTGGCGGCGCTGGTAACATTGCGCGAGCAGGATCAACCGCGCCTGGATGATCCGCTGTTGCGCGGACGCAACGGCAGGCCGATCACGACCGGCGCGGTGCGCGCGCGTATCAAACGCCGCGCGAAACAACAAGGCGTGTGGCAGCGCGTCTACCCGCACCTGCTGCGGCACTCGTGCGCCTCGCACTTGCTGGAATCCAGCGGTGATCTACGCGCGGTGCAGGAACTGCTCGGCCACGCCGACATCGGCACCACGCAGATCTATACGCACCTGGATTTCCAGCACCTCGCGCGCGTGTACGACGCCGCGCATCCGCGGGCGAAACGGAAATAGCGCGCCGGCGCGTCACTCGCCGTAGCCGAAACGCTCCAGCCACGGCTGCAATATCGGCATTGCCGGTTCGAACTGCTCCCGATAGTTCTTCCAGCGCCCGATGCTCGCGCGGTTTACGGGCTCGGTGACTTGCGCGTAGCTGGGCGTCGCTATGAACCGCTTGGCACGCGCATTGTCGGCGAAATGCGCAAACGGCGGGGCATCTTCGACGCCCAGATAATTCCCCAGCCGCGTGACAGCGTCATCGAAGTCATCGACGAGGGATTCATAGAGCCATTCCAGCACCTGCGGCTTGAAAACATCGAGATGCCGACAGCATTGCTCGAACGCATCCGCATAGCCGCGCGCGAGACGCTGCAGGGACGAACACAACACCATGAAGGCGGGCGAACGAAACGGCTGCATGCTGCAACTGAGCAACACATCGCAAGGATGCCGCAAGCACAGAATGATCCGCGCTTCGGGAAACAGCCGCAGGATCATCGGCAGGCACAGCATGTTCAGCGGATTCTTGTCGATAAGACGGCGCGATCCGAGATCCGGCAAGGTATGCTGCACCAGCCGCCAATAAACCGCACGCAATTGATCCGCATCCGTTTGCGTGAGATCGGCGAGATCGTCGGGATATCGCTGCCCCGCGCGCTCCATGCGTTCGATCAATTGGTAGATGTAGCCGCGCTCGTCCATCGAGCGAAAATCCGGATGAGCGTCGAGCATCTGTTCCAGCAGGGTGGTTCCCGAACGCGGAAAGCCGATCACGAAGACCGGACTCTGCAACATCGAAGGTGCGGTCAGTGATTGCCACCTCGCGCATGCGTTCACGTCCACCGACCGTGCTGCCATCGGCAAAGGTTGGCTGTCCGGTTTCGACAACTCCGGCGCCGCCTGCCGCGCGATGTTCATTTGCGCTGCGTGCGCGATCTCGAGCGCACCCCATGCCTCCCGGTAACGCGCTTGCCGGTCGTACGCGGCAGCCAGGCCGTAAGCTGCGCCGGCACGGGATTCGTCGTCGTGGGCCGAACCGAGCACACGTTGATAAAGCGCAACCGCATCGGTGTGGCGGCCTTCGCGCATCGCCATCACGGCGTGGGCACGCCAGCCGTCGATGCGCGCCGGATCTGCACCGGCCGGTAGCGTGTCCAACTGGACCAGCGGCAATTGCCGCAGCTCGTCGCGCGCGCGCTCGAAAAGATTGTTCCGTTCGTACAACGCGACGCGTTGTGCGGCGATGCGAAGCCGCATCGGTTCGGCTGCCGGACCGTCCGGAAGGCTCCCTTGCGCCAATACTTTCAGTGCGGTCTCGATCTTTCCCAACACCGACAGTATCGAAGCGAGCACCAACGCCTGCTCGGCCGGTTGCGAAGGCCAGTCATCGGCGCCTTCCAGCATCGCTTCCTCACCTTCGATATCTCCGCAGACGTGGCAGGCGTGGGCGGCTTGCAATCGGGCCTCGACAAACTGCGGCGCGAGTTGCACCGCCTCCAGCAACACGTCGCGTGCCGCCGACCAGCGGCGCTGCTGGATGTACAGCAGGCCGAGGTTGTAATGCACTTCGGCATCGCGCGGTGCCAGCGATTTGGCTTTCAGCAGCGCCCATTCCGACGCCGCGGAATCGCCGCTCTCCCGGCACGCCACGCCCAGATTGTTCCAGTACGCGGAAATATCCGGACGCATCCCGCACAAGTGTTCGAACGTCTTCACCGCCTGTGCGTATCGATTCGTCTGCTGTTGCGCCAAGCCGAGCAGCAGCAGCGCTCCCTCGCAGCCCGCCTCTGCTCCGGACGCCTGCTCCGCGAGCGCGATGACGCGCTCGGGTTCGCTCGCGTTCCAGGCCTCCGCCATGGATCTGACAAGTTCGT
>DATFCO010000004.1:0-18303 GCA_035253005.1 Rhodanobacteraceae bacterium | reverse complement strand
CTGCGCGATCGTCCTGGCCAGTTCGATCTTGGTCGGATGCAGGTATTGGCTGGCGAGCTGCGGCAGCGTGTCGATCTGTCTTTTCAGCGCGTTGTTCAGGCGCGGATTGGCGTAACCGAAATTGCAGGCCGAGTACCACATCTGCAGGTCGAGGAACGGCGTGCCCTGGGCATCGAACAGCCAACTCCCGTCGCAGCGCGTGAAGATCTTCGGTGGCTCGGAATAATGCACGGTGTCGCCGAACGAGCAGTACTTCGATTCGTCCGCGAGCAGTTGCGCATCGAGCGCGCGGGGATCGACGGTGGCGGCCGGACGGATCAGGGCATTCATTTCGGTATCCCGAATCAGGAAAAGGCACGCTCGCCCACGAAGCCGCGCTTGGGCGCGTGCAGCTTGCCCTCGAGCAGCGCGGGCAGCAGATCGATCGCATCGGCGAAGCCGACGATCGATTCATGCGGGATGTCGGCGTGGCGGCAATGTTCGATCAGGCGGTGCTTGGCGAACACGAAATCGGCTTCGGTCGCGGCGCAGAAATCCGATGCGCCGTCGCCGATCAGCAGCACGCGTTTGCGCGTGGCGTGCGCGCTCACCACGCCGGCGCATTTGCAATGGCCGCTGGCGACGCGGCAATGCGCACTCGCGAACGGCGTTTCGAGTTTCCATGCGCGCGGGCCGGCCTGCACCAGATGATTGGCGCGTACCGGCAGATGCGAGAGACCATGACGGCGCAGGATGAATTCGATCGCGTAATCGAGGCCGTCGCTGATCACGCGCAGGTCAAGTCCGGCGGCATCGGCGGCGTCCGCGAACGCGGAAAATGCCGGATCGAGCCGCATCGCGCAGAGGTGCGCGTCGATTTCCTCGCGCGACGCATCCAGCAGCGCGATCTGGCCGGCCATGCATTGCGCCGAACCGATGCGTCCCTCGCGCCATTCGCGTTCGAGGTTCCGCCAGTCCGGATGTGCGAAGCGCTCCAGCAGCGAATCGGTCACATCCTCGACGGCGATCGTGCCGTCGAAGTCGCAGAGGATGTTCCATTGGCCCACGGCGGGCTCCGTCGGAAATGTCGCCACAGCGTAGAACGCGTGGCTTTCGCGATGCTTACTTGGAAGTCTTGGACGAGCAACGTTCATATCCCGTAGTGCTTGCCGCCCTCACTCCTTTCTCCTCTCCCGCACGCGGGAGAGGAGAAGTCGGTGCCGTGCGGGTTCGGCAGGTTTCTGCACCCTGAACCATCAAACTCCGCGGTGCTTTCCTTTATAAGGCATGTAGAACGCGCGAAGCACAGCGATATCGGCGGCCATGTCGGCGCTCGGATGGAACAGCGGACCGACGCCGATCACCTTGCGCGGATAATCGAAATACGCCGGGACAATTGGCACGCCGGCTGCGCGCGCGATCCGCCAGAAACCGCTCTTCCATTCGGCCACGTGCTTGCGCGTGCCTTCGGGTTCGACGCCCAGCCAGAAGCGTTCTCGCGTCTGGAACTGCCGCACCATCTGTTCGACCACGCCGCGTGCGGCGCGACGTTCGATCGGAATGCCGCCGAGCTCGCGCAGCAACGGGCCGAGCGGCCACGCGAACAATTCGCGCTTGGCCATGAACGAAATGTCCACGCCCAGCGCGACCTTGAACAGCAACCCGTGCACGCCATCCCACCACGACGAATGCGGCGCGGCGATCAGCACGGCTTTCGGGACGTCCGGAAGCTCGCCTTCGAACCGCCAGCCGTTGATGCGAACGATGTCGCGGAAGATTTTCCGCCACGCACGCTGCGGGAATTGCGGCATGTGCGGCGGCAGACGTGCGGGCAGATTGCCCCCTCCCACTCGCGCTGCGCGCTCGTCTCCCTCCCCCGCTTGCGGGGGAGGGTTGGGGTGGGGGTCATGATGCAGCGGTGCTCCGTTCAATCTTCGCTCCAGCCGCGCGCGCGGTTGCGCTTGATTGCACCGCGTTTCTGCTTGCCGGCCAAGCGGCGCTCTTTCGAAGCGCGCGTCGGTTTTGTGGCGATGCGCTTCTTCGGGGCATGCAGCGCGCTGCGAATCAGTTCGATCAAACGTTCGCGCGCGTCCTCGCGGTTGCGCGCCTGATCGCGGAAGCGCCGCGCCTGGATCACCAGCACGCCATCGTCGGTCAGCCTGCGATCACTGCGCGCCAACAAGCGCTCACGCACGTCATCCGGCAGCGACGTCGAACGCGCCACGTCGAAACGCAATTCCACCGCGCTCTCGGTGCGGTTGACGTGCTGGCCGCCCGGCCCGTCCGCGCGCAGGAAGCGCTCGGTGAGTTCGGAGTCGGGGATCGTGAGATTTGGCGAAATGCGCATGGCTACGATTCGACAGGTAACCATCCATGGTGCGATTTCCGATCGGCGTCCTGCCTCACCCTCACAGGCGGCGCGATCTGCCATTCAAGGCAGATCGCTAGCGCCGCCTGTTCGACCAAGGCCACGCCACCGCGAAAGCAACGAGACCCGCGACCAGCGCAACGATCTCCAGCCATGGCGCCCGCGCTGGCGCGAAGGCGAACAGCAGCGCGGCGCTGACCAGCAGCGCACCGCCGAAGGACGCGGCGAGGATTCTGCGTTGCGTGTCGCGCTGCGCGGCGTGCAGGAATTGCAATTCCTGCGAGGTGACATCCACGCGCGTGGTGCCTTGCGCCAGCTTCTGCAAGCCCGCGTGCACCAAATCGGGAATCTGCGGCGCGATGTGCAGCCACTCGGGCACGCGGCGGCGGATTTCGCGCAGCGCGCGCAGCGGGTTGTAACGGCGCGCCAGAATCCGTTTCAGTTCCGGATACGCTACCGCCCAAATGTCGATCTGCGGATCTAGCTGCCGGCCCAGACCTTCGATGTTCAGCAGCGTCTTCTGCAGCAGGATTAATTGCGGCTGCAGCGTCAGTTCGAACTGGCGCGCTGTGTTGAACATCTTGGCGATCACCTCGGCCAGCGAGATCTCCGACAACGGCCGGGTGAAATACGGCTCGCACACCGTGCGCACCGCGGTTTCCAGTTCGTCCAGCCGCACGTTCGCCGGCACCCAGCCTGCCGCGACGTGCAGCTCCGCGATGCGACGGTAGTCGCGCTCGAACAGCGCCATGAAATTCTCGGCCAGCCAGTACTGGTCGGTTTCCGGCAACGTGCCCATGATGCCGAAATCCAGCGCGATGAAGCGCGGGTCTTCGACGCGCGTGGTATCCACCCAGATGTTGCCCGGATGCGCGTCGGCGTGGAAGAAGTTGTCGCGGAACACCTGTGTATAGAACAGCCGCACGCCTTTGGCGGCGAGATGACGGCGGTCGATGCCGGCCGCATCCAACGTGGCGATATCGTCGGCCGGAATGCCGTGCACGCGTTCCATCGTGAACACGCGCTCGTTGGTGTGCGACCAAAACACCTCCGGCACGTACAGATCGGGCGAATCGGTGAAATTGCGCCGCAGCAGACTCGCGTTCGCCGCTTCGCGTTGCAGATCGAGTTCGTGATAGAGCGTCTTCTCGATCTCCTCGACGATCTCCTGCGGCCGGATCTTGTCGGCCTGCGGATGCCAGCGCGCGATGAGATTCGCCAGCGCGTGCAGCAGATCGAGATCGCGCGCGATCTGCTTGCGGATGCCGGGACGTGCGACCTTGACGACGACTTCGCGGCCATCGGGCAAGGCGGCGGCGTGCACCTGCGCGATCGAAGCCGATGCGAGCGGCGTTTCATCGAAGCGCGCATACAAGGTGCCGGTCGGCGCGCCCAATGCCTCTTCGACGATCGCGCGCGCTTCGACACCCGGAAACGGCGGCACTTGATCCTGCAGCAATGCTAGTTCATCGGCCACGTCCGGGGGCAGCAGGTCCCGTCGCGTGGACAGCACCTGCCCTGCCTTGACGTAGATCGGCCCGAGTTGCGTCAGCGCCAATCGCAATCGCGCGCCGCGCGGCATCGACGCGATTTCCGCGCGCGGCCGCGGCAGCACGGCACGCGCCCACTGCAACGGGCGCATCACGTGCGCTTCGTCGATCAGATCGTCCAGCCGGTAGCGCACCAGCACCGCGAGCACACGCAGCACGCGCGGGAACAGCCGCAGCGGCGTCATGCGGTTTGCTCCCGCAACCGGTTCACGCGCGCGTTCAAGCGCTCGGCGCGCTCGCGCAAGTTGTCCACTCCGTCCAGAAAATCGTCCAGCTCTCCGCGAGGTACCACCAAACGCGATTCGTCGCGCAGCCAGTCGGCGGAATCCTGCACGGCGTGTTGCGCGTTCTGCCGCAACCATTGCGACGCTTCGCGCAACGCGCGCGCGATCGCCACGCCGACCACTTCACCGAACACGTCCGCGAACGCCGCTTCGAAATCCGGCGCGAAATCGCGCGCCAGTTTTTCCATGCGGCGCGCCAGTTCCGCATCGCCCGCCATCTCGACCTTGCCCGGCGGCGTTTCGCCATTGCGCGAGAGCGCCATCGCAAGCAGCGAAGCGGCCGTGGCGGAAACGCGCAGATCGGTCTTGCCTTGCTGCGATTCCTCCCCTTGCGGAGGTTGCACGCGCAGGGCGCCTTCGCGCACCGCGATGTCGAAAGCGATTTCGGGCCCGCGCAGGTGTACGCCGATGCGGCGGCCGTCCAGTTTTGCTAGCGCCGCCTGCGTATCGGGATCGAGTTTCAGCGCGCGGTTGAACGCGCGCTCCAGCGCGCGGCCGGCCAGTCGCCGCAGCGGAGGTGGCATCCATGCGTTGGCGGCAGTCGAGTCCATTCGACCATTCTAGCCTCACGCGCTGCCCGCAAAGCCCAATTGCCGCCACGCTTCGTATACCGCCACCGCGACGGCGTTGGAGAGATTGATGCTGCGGTTGCCGGGCACCATCGGCAGGCGCACGCGCCGTTCCGGCGGAAAGCGGTCGAGAGTTCCATCCGGCAATCCGCTTGTCTCGCAGCCGAACAGCAGGGCGTCGCCATCCTGGAATTGCACATCGGTATGGCGAACTTCACCGCGGGTGGTGAAGGCGAACGTGCGCGGATGATTCAATGCGATGAGGCATGCGTCCAGGTCGTCGTGCACCGCCACGCGCGCGAACTCGTGATAGTCCAGACCCGCGCGGCGCAATTTCGCGTGATCCATTTCGAACCCCAGCGGCCGGATCAAATGCAGCGACGCACCGGTGTTGGCGCACAGCCGGATCACGTTGCCGGTGTTGGGCGGGATCTCCGGATTGTGCAAGATCACGTGCAGCATCGTCATCCCGGCCACGGATTACCGGGAACCAGCGCCAGGACGGCAAAAGATCATTATGCCCGCCGTTCCGATGTTGCGCTCAATGCACGCCGAGCATCATCACGCAGAATCCGCAAACGGTGGTCAGCGAGGAGATCGTGAACAGGACGCGCAAGACGGTCGTTTCAGTTTTCATGTTGCTCTCCAGATTCGCCGCATCAGGGAGGACGGCGATTCGTACAGAGCAGACGGCGTGCCAAACGCGCCACGCGCGGAAAACACGACCGGATCAGGCGTTTGCGCCAGACGCCTCGCCGTGTCGAGCACACTGTGCGTGACCGCGGACACGCCCGCACGCGTCGCGGACATCGACAGACATCACCACGGCAGCGGTGCGCTGTCGTAGGCCAGGAACTTGCCGCCGTCGTCGGGTTTGGCGCGCTCGATCAGATCCAGCATCGCCTTGACCGACGTCGCAGGCGACAACGTGGCGCCGGCGCCGCCCATGTCGGTCTTCACCCAGCCCGGATGGAACGCCATCACCACGATGCCGCGCGGACCCAGCTCCGCAGCCAGCCGCTTCACCGCCATGTTCAATGCGGCCTTGCTCATTGCGTAACTGAGCGTGCGGAAACTGGACGCCTGCGCGATCGACGCCAGTTGCGTGGAAACGCACAGCACGCGCGGTTTGTGCCCGCGCGTCAGCAGCGGAGCCAGCGCCTGCGTGATCAGCAACGGCGCCGCGGCGTTGACCGCGAAGCTTTGCATCAATGAATCGGACGTCACATTGCCGAAGCGCTCGCCGGACACCAGCACGCCGGCGTTGTTGACCAGCAGGTCCACGCGTTGCAGATGTTGCGCGGCGGCTTCCGGCAGCGCTGCGATCGCCTGCGCGTCGGCGACATCTAGCGCGTGTACGATCAGTTCCTCGCCGTGCTCTCGTTGGAGCGGTTTCAAATCCTCCGCATGCGCAGGATCGCGGCAGCAGGCCAGCACGCGCGCGCCGCGCGCGAGCAACTGGCGAGTGAACTCCAATCCCAATCCGCGATTGGCGCCGGTGACCAGACAGCGCTGCATGTCGAACTCCTGCGTATTGATCTAGTTTAGTCCTACGGCCGTTCAGCCGGGGCGAATTATCTTGGGCGCGTTCGATGTGCCGGAGATCGCCATGAAATCCCTCTTGCGAATGGTGACGCTGTTCGGCGGCGCGCTGCTTTCCGCATGCACTTACGGCATCGTGCTGGATGCCGGCGGACAGAGCGTCAGCACCGACTGGAACGGGCAGCGCGTGGCCGGTTGCCGCGATATCGGCAAGGTGACGGTGTCGGTGATGAGCCGCGTCGGTCCGATCGACCGCAACGACATCAAGGTGCGCGACGAGCTGGAGATCATGGCGCGCAATCAGGCCGCGCAGATGCACGCCGACACGATCACGCCGTTGGGCGATCCGCGCGATGGCGAGCAATCCTGGGAAGCATATTCCTGCGGCACGGTCGCGCCGCAGGGTTATGCGCCCCCGCCTTCCAACAATTACTACCCGCCGCCGAATGCGCAGGGTTCCGGTGCGCCGGTGGAAGACGTACCGCCGCCGAGCGCGCCGCCGCAATCGAATTATCCGCAATCGAACTACCCGCCACCGTCGAACTATCCGCCTCCGCCGCCACCGCAGAATTCGGAGCCGCAGCCCTTCAGCGCGCCGATGCCCGCCGGCAGCGGCGCGCAGACGTATCCGATTTCTGGGAGCTCCGGCTAGACTGCGCGCATGAGCGATCGGCAATCCTCCGGCACCACGCACTTCGGCTACCGCGAAGTGCCGGTCGCGCAAAAGCAGAAGCTGGTCGGCGAGGTGTTCACTTCCGTCGCCGGCAAGTACGACCTGATGAACGACTTGATGTCGTTCGGCATCCACCGTTTGTGGAAGCGTTTCTTCGTGGCGACTTCCGGCGTGCGGCCCGGCGACCGCGTGCTGGATCTGGCCGGGGGCACCGGCGACATCGCGGCATTGTTGCTGCCGCGCGTGGGCGAGAAAGGCGGAGTGGTCGTGGGCGACATCAACGCTTCAATGTTGCGCACCGGCCGCGATCGTTTGTTGGATCGCGGCTTGCTGCGAAACCTGCGCTGGACGCAGTTGAATGCGGAAGCGCTGCCGTTTCCCGATGATTCCTTCGATGCGGTGACGATCGCCTTCGGCCTGCGCAACATCACCGACAAACAGAAGGCACTTGCCGAAATGCGGCGCGTGCTGAAACCCGGCGGTCGTGCGCTGATCCTGGAATTCTCGCGCCTGCAAAGCGAGCTGCTGAAGCCGCTATACGACTTCCATTCCTTCCAGGTGCTGCCGCGGCTGGGAAAATTGATCGCCGACGACGAGGCGAGTTACCGGTATCTGGCCGAATCGATCCGCAAGCATCCCGATCAGGACACCCTGCGCGCAATGATGGAAACCGCTGGTTTTCGCAACGTGCAGGTGCGGAACCTATCCGCCGGAATCGTGGCGGTGCATCGCGGCTACAAAACCTGAGCGCGATGCAATCAGATCCGCAGTCGCCGCTTGCGCTCAATACCATTTTGCGCATTCTTTGCGGAATCTCTGCGGTTGGCGTGCTTGCAGAATTCGTCAGGCCACCGACTGATCAATTGCGAATAGTCACCGGTGCTTTCGGCTGCATAGCTTGGGCTTCAATGGCCATTTATGGCCATCGGACACGGCGTAATCGTATGTGGGCGGCGCTGCTTCTGCTCATTTTTCTAGTGCTGTCTATAGCGCTGTTGGAACGCCACGATCTGGTGGTTCATTGAGCGGTACTCAAGCCGCGCGCAAATCCTCCACGACCTCGCCCCACTGCAGCACTTCTTCCTCGTGCGGAATGTCGCGCCAGGTTTCAGCAAGCGCGGATTCGTACCATTCGCGCATCGCGGGCAGCGCAAGCAATCGTTTTGCATAGGCAAGCGCGGTGTCGTCCAGCGGCGGTGAATAGGTCTGGATGCGGAAGGCCACCGGCGCGTAGAACGCATCGGCAGCGGTGAATTCATTGCCCGCCAGGAACGGGCCGCCAAAGCGTTGCAGCCCTTCGTTCCACAGCTCGGAAATGCGCGACAGATCGCGTTGCAGCGCATCGTCGACACGATGCAATTTCACGCGGATGCCGCAGTTCATGCCGCACTGGGTGCGCAGCGCGGTGAAACCGGAATGCATCTCCGCCGCGGCGCAGCGCGCGAATGCGCGCGCCTTGGCATCGGCCGGCCACACGCCGGGATGGCGCTCCGCCAGATATTCGGCGATCGCCAGCGAGTCCCACACCACCGTATCGCCGTCGACCAGACAGGGCACCTTGCCGCTGGGCGAAAACGTGCGAAACGTCTTCCAGCTCGAACCGGTGTCGAACGGGAACAATTTCTCCTCGAAATCGATCCTGCGCGCCTTCATCAGGATCCATGGGCGCAGCGACCACGACGAGTAATTCTTGTTGGCGATGTAAAGCGTGTACACGGCGCGCTCCGCGACAGTGAATGCGGCATTTTAACGGCAATATTCGCATTGCTGATGGCGCCGTGTTATCTCTACATTCGATTTTACGCGTTGACGCCACGCACCTCCGCGCCGCGCCTTTCCGCACAAGCCGCCACGTCGCGCCGCTGGCATACTCGGCCACTCGCCTGCTCCGGAGTCTCCGATGTTCCGCCGTTTTCTCTTTGCCGCTTTGTTGCTGCTGCCGCTTGCCGCGTTCGCGGCCGACCCGCACTCCTATGCGCAACCGGATCAGGTGCTGGTCAAGCACATCGACATGAACCTCGCAGTCGATTTCGACAAGAAGCAGTTGAACGGCACGGCCACGCTGGACCTGGACTGGAAGAGCCCGGATGCAAAGCAACTGGTGCTGGACACGCGCGATCTGCATATCGCCCGCATCGAAGCGATCGGCGCGAACGGCAACGCCACGCCACTGAAATACGCGCTGGCATCGGCGGACAAATCGCTGGGCAGCAAACTGACGATCGAAACGCCGGATCGCCCGCAACAAATTCGCATCGCCTACGCGACTTCGCCCGATGCCTCCGGCCTGCAGTGGCTCGATCCCGCGCAGACGGCGGGCAAGAAGCTGCCGTTCATGTTCTCGCAATCCGAATCCATCCACGCGCGCTCGTGGGTGCCGTGCCAGGATTCGCCGGCGATTCGCTTCACCTGGCACGCGGTCGTCACGGCGCCGAAAAACCTGCGCGTGGTGATGAGCGCGCCGAACGATCCGAAACGTCCGCTGGACGGAAAATTCGAGTTCACGCAGGCGCATCCGATCCCTTCCTACTTGCTGGCGATCGCGGCCGGCGACATCGCCGTGCGCGAAACCGGTCCGCGCAGCGCGGTGTATGCGGAACCGAGCGTCGTCGAAAAAGCCGCGCACGAATTCGAAGATACCGAGAAGATGATCGCGACCGCAGAATCGCTGTATGGTCCGTATCGCTGGGGCCGCTACGACCTGCTTGTCCTGCCGCCATCGTTTCCGTTCGGCGGCATGGAAAACCCCAACATGACCTTCGCCACGCCGACGATCATCGTGGGCGACAAGAGCCTGGTCAGCGTGATTTCGCACGAGCTGGCACATTCGTGGGCGGGCAATCTGGTGACCGCAGCGAGCTGGCGCGACATCTGGTTGAACGAGGGCATCACGACTTATGTGCAGGGCCGAATCACCGAGGCGCTGTACGGCAAACGCCTCGCCGACGAAGAAACGCTGCTGGCGATCCGCAACCTGCAGAAGGAAATCGCCACGATGCCGGCGAACGCGCAGCGCCTCGCGCCGCAGCCGCGCAAAATCGACGCGGACGACGAACTCTCCGACGTCGCCTACGACAAGGGCTCGTGGTTCCTGCGCGCGCTGGAGCAACGTTTCGGCCGCGAGCAATTCGACGATTACCTGAAAGGCTATTTCGACCACTTCGCCTGGCACAGCATCACCACCGAACAGATGCTGGATTATTTGAAGCCGAATCTGATCGACAAATATCCCGGCAAGATGAGTTGGATCGAGGTGAAGGAATGGGTGTACGGCGCGGGCATTCCGAAGGATGCGCCGATTCCGGATTCGCCACAGTTCGATGCCATCGACAAGGAACGCACGCAATTCCTTGCCGGAAAACTCGCAGCGGACAAGCTGGACGCGAAGACCTGGAACACGCAGGAGTGGATGTATTTCCTCGATCGCCTGCCCGATGCGCCGCCACTTGCGAAGATGCAACAACTCGACGCCGCTTGGCATTTGACCGGCACGCCCAACGCCGAGATCGGCATGCGCTGGTACGTGCATGCGATCGCGGCGGGCGACAAGTCGGTGTGGAATGCGGCGGCCGAGCACATGACGCGCATCGGCCGCATCTATCTGATGCTGCCGGTGTATTCCGCGTTCGCGAAAACGCCGGATGGATTGGTTTTCGCCGAACAAGTTTATGCCAAGGCGAAGGACGGCTATCACCCGATCACGCGCATGGCGATCGAACGCGTGTTCGCGAAAGCGAAAGCCGCGCCGAAGCCGAAAGCGCCCGCGCATTGAGCATGGCCGAAGATCAACGCGCCATCGTGATCGCCCGCGTCAAGCGTCGTCTGAAAATACTAGGCGCGCTACTCGGCCTGATCGTGCTCGCGCTGATCGTGATCTACTTCGCCGCGCCGCAGTGGCTGATGCGGGCGCAGGTGGATTGGCAGGCGCGTCGCGCGCAGGTCAGCGAGAAATCCGTGCAGGCCGGCGACACGCGCTGGTCGTATTACGAAGGCGGCAAGGGGCCGACGCTGCTGCTGCTGCACGGTTACGAGGACAGCAAGGAAGTCTGGCTGCCGGTCGCGCAATATCTCACGCCGAATTTCCGCGTGATCATTCCCGATCTGCCCGGCTGGGGCGATTCCTCGCGCAATCCCGATGCGAATTACGGTTACACCGCGCAAGCCGATCGCCTGCGCGCTTTCGTCGAGAAGTTGAATCTCGGCGCCATCGCGTTGGCCGGGCATTCGATGGGCGGCGGTATCGCCGGCGTGTATGCGTCGAAATACCGTCAGGACATCGCGGCGCTGGTGCTGATCGACAGCGCGGCCGCGACATTCAAGGACAACGCCTTCCTGCGTGAGGTGAACGCCGGCCGCAATCCGTTCACCATAGAGAATCACGCCGATTTCGAGCGCGGTGAAAAACTCGGATTCGAAAATCCGCCGTGGCTGCCGCCGCGTTTCGAGGACGTGTTGATCGAACAGGCGCGCGGAGACCGCGCTTTCGACGATCGCGTGTTCTGGCAGTTGCTGGCGCCGGATCAGCGCGACCTGCTGATCCGCATGCTGCCGGAGGTGACGGCGCCGACCCTGACGATCTGGTGCCGGCAGGACAAGATCATCGACATTGCGGCGGTGAATGCGATCCGCAGCGCGTTGACTTCCGCGCCCAAGATCAGCGTGACCGAGTTCAACGGCTGCGGCCACATGGCAATCCTGGAACGCCCGAAGGAAATCGCCGACGCGATTACACACTTCGTGTTGATGCCTTGATCGGGGTCGGGCGTACAATGATTCGATGCCGCAGGAACTGCACAAGGACGTGAGCGAGTCTCCGCTGGGCCGCCGGGTCGGGACACCTTCCGCTCCCGACGCACGCGTGCTGTTTCCCGTCACACGGGTGCAGGCGCGCAGCGAAATCGGCGTCGACGCGCGCGAGTTGCCCTTCGTCGGCGTCGATATCTGGAACGCCTACGAATTGTCCTGGCTGGATACGCGCGGCAAGCCGCACGTGGCGATCGCGGAATTGCGCGTGCCGGCCGATTCGCCGAATCTCATCGAATCCAAATCGCTGAAGCTGTATCTGAATGCGTATGCGCAAACGCGCTTCGACGACGCGATCGAATTGCGCAATGCGATCGCGCGCGACTTGGGCGAAGCAGCCGGCGCGTCGGTGGAAATCAGCTTGATCGAATCGGACGATTTTCCGAAACAGACGATTTCGGAATTGCCAGGCGCTTCATTGGACGAGCAGGACATCGTGATCGGCAATTACGGTCCGCCGCAGCCGGAACATCTGCGCGCCAATACGCGCGCGAGGCAGATCGAGGAATCGGTGACCACGCGCTTGTTTCGTTCCAATTGTCCCGTCACCGGCCAGCCGGATTGGGCGGCGATGCAGATCCGCTATATCGGCGCGCCGATCGATCGCGCGGGCCTGCTGCGGTATCTGATTTCCTATCGCGAACATTGCGGTTTCCACGAAGCCTGCGTGGAGCGCATCTTCGCGGACGTGATGGCGCGCTGCGCACCGCGCGCGCTGAGCGTGTACGCGCGCTTCACCCGCCGCGGCGGGCTGGACATCAATCCCTGGCGCGCCACGTCGGGTTACGCGATGCCGCCGCTGAATGTGCGGATGGCGAGACAATAGTTTTTGCGATCATCCCTGATCGCGAGAATCAAGAAGCGGCCACGGAGCTCTTGGCCATGGATGGCGGCTCTGGCCGCACTTTTCACCAACAGCACGCACGGTTGTGACGGCTATGGAACACACCTTTGACTATCTGATCCTCGGCGCCGGCATGGCGGGTTCCGCCGCGGCAAAAGGCATTCGCTCGCGCGATCCGAAAGGCGCCATCGCGCTCCTCGGCGCGGAACCGCATCCGCCTTACGACCGGCCGCCGCTCAGCAAGGATCTATGGAGCGGCAAGAAATCGCCCGAGCAAATCTGGCGCGACATCGAGGGCCCGCGCGCCACGCTGTTCCCCGGTCGGCACGCGACTGCCATCGACACGAAGGCAAAAACCGTGCGCGACGACCACGGCGATCACTATCGCTATGGCAAGCTGCTGATCGCCACCGGCGGCACACCGCGTCGCATCGCCGGCCTGGAAAGCGAGCGCGTGATCTACTACCGCACGCTGGACGATTACCACGCGCTGCGCGATGCGCTGCATCCGGACATGCGCGTGGCGGTGATTGGCGCCGGCTTCATCGGCAGCGAAATCGCCGCGGCGCTGGCGATGAACGGCGCGAGGGTCACCTTGCTGATCGACGGCGATTTCATCGGCGCGCGCGTGTATCCGCGCGCCTTGGCCGAATTCGTCACCGATTACTTCCGCGAGAAAGGGGTGGAAATCCGCACACATTCGCGAGTTTCCGGCGGCGATGCAACCGACGAAGGCGTCACGCTGCGGCTGGAGAACGGTGACAGTGTGGAGGCCGAATGGGTGGTGGCGGGCCTAGGCATCACGCCCAATGTGCAACTCGCGCAAGCCGCGGGTTTGAAGGTCGACAACGGCATCGTGGTCAACGAACAACTGCGCGCCGCGCCGGATATCTGGGTCGCAGGCGATGTGGCAAATTATCCGGATGCGACATTGCGCGAACACCGCCGCGTCGAACACGAAGACGCGGCGGTGACGATGGGCGAACACGCCGGCATGAACATGGCCGGCGCGAACGCGCCTTACACGCACCTGCCATATTTCTATTCCGATCTGTTCGATCTCGGCTACGAAGCGGTTGGCGAACTGGATGCGCGACTGCAAACCATCGAGGACTGGAAGGAACCGTTCCGCGAAGGCGTGGTGTATTACCTGAAGGACGGCCGCGTGCGGGGCGTGCTGTTGTGGAACGTGTGGGAAAAGAAGGATGCCGCGCGCGAACTGATCGCACAGAACGGGCCGCTTGAAGAAAAGAATTTGCGGGGACGGTTGTTCTAGGACATTTTGTCATTCCCGCGAAGGCGGGACAAATTCGTCCGGAACGAATTTGAACAGCCGAAGGCTGGCCCACAGGGCAAAGTCCATGGACGGACTTTGTAATTCAGTGTCTTTGAAAACAAAGTCACTGGATTCCGGATCGCCGCTGCGCGGCGTCCGGAATGACGAGCAAAGAGATCGATGTCACGTGCTTGTTGCTGGGCTCGCCTCTTTCGGCTTCACCAGCACGCGCACCGCTACCAAGCCGAGTTCGTACAGCAGGCACATCGGCACGGCCAGGCACGTCTGCGAAATCACGTCCGGCGGCGTCAGCACCGCTGCCACCACGAAGCAGCCGACGATCACGTAGCCGCGCGCCTTCTTCAATTTTGGCAGATCGACGAAGCCGATCGCGGCCAGCAGCACCACGGCCACCGGCATCTCGAAGCAGAGGCCGAAAGCGAGGAACACCACCAGCACGAAATCGAGGTAATGGCCGATGTCGGTCATCATCGACACGCCGGCCGGCGTGACCGCGGTCAGGAACCGGAACACCATCGGCAGCACCAGGAAATACGCGAAGGCGCAGCCCAGGTAAAACAGGATCACCGCCGATACCAGCAGCGGCCGCGCCAGTCTTTTTTCGTGGCGGTACAAACCCGGGCTGACGAACGCCCAGAGCTGATAGAGCACCACCGGCATCGCGATAAACAGCGCCACGAAGAACGCCAGCTTCAGCGGCGTCAAGAAGGGACTGGCGACATCGATCGCGACCAGATGCGCACCCTGCGGCAGGCGCGCCACCAGTGGCCGCGCCAGATACGAATAGAGTTTTCCGGCGAACGGCACCAATGCCAGCAACACGATCAACACCGCCGCGATCGCCTTCAGCAGGCGCGCGCGCAGTTCGATCAGATGACTCATGAAGCCCTGCTCGGGCAGAGTTTCGTCGTGTTCCGGCGGTCGTGTATCGGGCGCGCTCATGATTGCTCGCGCGATTCATTATTTGCGGCCGCAGATTCTTCCGGGTTGGGACTCGCCGCCGATGCACGGGAAGCTTCCGCGCGCGCCTCGTCGATCCGCTCGCGCGCTTCGCGCGCCACGCTGCCCAATGCGTCGGCGGCGGTGCTCGCATGCTTGCGGGTTTCATCCACCGCCGCGCGCGCGGCTTCCTGCGCCTCTTTCAGCTTCGCGCGCAATTCCTCGGCTTCCAGTTCGCGCATCACCTCCGCGCGCACGCTATCCCAGCCGCGGCGCACACGGCGCAGCAGCGCGCCGGCGGTGCGCGCCGCGCCCGGCAAGCGCTCGGGACCGAGCACCACCAGCGCCACGACCGCGATCAGAAGGATTTCGCCGAAACTGACGTCGAACATGATCTTCGACTGTAGGAGCCTGCGTGCAGGCGACCGGCAAAAGCGTCGCGAGAAAACAAGACGGCGTTCCGCGCCCGCTCGCTCCTACAAACTATTCCGCGCGATCGCGCGGCGGCGGGTTAACTTCCGCACCCGGCGGAGCCGGCGGCGGCGGCGGCGCGGTCGAGGCATCGGCGCGCAATTGCGGCTCGGGCTTCTTCTCGTCCTCGCCGCTCATCGAATGCTTGAATTCGCGGATCGCCTTGCCGAGATCGCCGCCGACGTTCTTCAGCCGGCTGGTACCGAAGATCACCAGCACGATCAGCAGCACGATCAGCCAATGCCAGATGCTGAGGCCGCCCATGGTTTGCACCTCTTAATTACGCAAATCGCCTGTGCTTTAAAACGCGCGACAGCGTTTTGTTGTGGACAGCCCCCTTGAGTCAAGGGGGCGGCCAAGCCTCGCACGCGAGGCTTGGCGGGGGTTGTGGGAGTATATCCGTGTCGGAAGAACCGAAACGAACGTCTTCTCGCCGAACTCCTACTGAGTGTACTCCTCAAGTTGATCCCTGAAGTGCACCACCGGTGCGGGCACATTCGTCACGCCGCCTTCGAAGATCCGCCGTGGCGTGATGCCGGGGCCGTAGATCGCCGCGTCCGCGTCGTCGTCGATGCGCAGCGCGGCCCCGTCCAGCGACACGCCGGCGAACAGGCCGCGCGAGCGCGAGTAGGAATAGATTTCCGCCTGCATGGCGGCGTCGGTCGAGGCGTTGAGATTGCGCCCCACCGGCCCGGCGGCGGCGTGCGCATCCGCGCCGATGGTGAACTTGCCGTTGACGATGCCGTCCACGCCGCGGCGCGTGCGAAACACCAGCACCACATCGGTGGAAGACACGCCCGCCTGGAAGCCCACGCTGCCGCCGGTCAGCGACAGGAACACAGGATTGGACCAGGTGCCGTCCGGCGATTTCACCGAAATCAGCCCGTCGCCGTGGCGGCCGCCGAATACCAGCCCGACTTTGATGACGTTGGGGATCACCGCGATCGCGTAGGCGTCGCGCAACAAGTCATGCGGGATCGCCTTGTCCGGCGCCTGCATGATGTCGGCCAGCACGCGCGTGGCGGTCTGCGCGCGCGCGATCGCGGTTTCCTGCTCGTCGGCGTGCGCGGCGAGGGCGGGCAGCAGCAATGCGAGCAGCATGATCAAGGCGCGTGTGGTTGTTTTCGACATAGACCCTCCGGCGACCAGCGATATTCCCGACGGAAACGGAAACCGGTCCGCAGTGTGGATGGTCGCCGCACACTGCGGGCTTAACGCGGCTTCGTATGTGGCAGACTGCGCGCAGTTTGCCGAGTTCCGCGCATGCCCCGTTTCATCGCCCCCCCTTCGGAAATCCGGGAAAACGCGCCGCGCACGGCCGTGCTGCTGGTGAATCTCGGCACGCCGGCAGCGCCGACGCCCGATGCCGTGCGCGAATATCTGGCGGAATTCCTGTCCGATCCGCGCGTGGTGGAACTGCCGCGCGCGGTGTGGTGGCCGGTGCTGCATGGCTACGTGCTGCGCACCCGGCCCCGACGTTCGGCCGAAGCCTACGCCAAGATCTGGACACACGAAGGCTCGCCGTTGCTGTTGTACAGCACGCAACTGATGCAGGCCATGCAGGCGGAAATCGCGCGGCGCACGAAGGATGCAGTGACCGTGACGTTGGCGATGCGCTACGGCTCGTCTTCCATCCACGACACGCTGTTGCGCTTGCACGATCAAGGCGTGCGGCGCGTGCTGCTGCTGCCGCTGTATCCGCAATACGCCGCGGCGACCACCGCTTCCGCGCTGGACGTGGTGGCGGATGTGATCCAGCGACTGCGCTGGCCGCCGGAACTGCGCACGGTCAACGACTATCACGATGACGCAGGTTATCTCGCTGCGCTCGCGTCCAGCGTGCAGGCGCATTGGCCGCAGCACGGCCGCGCACAGAAACTGCTGCTGTCGTTCCACGGCCTGCCGGAAAGCGCCGCGCGCAAGGGCGACCCGTATTTCAATCAATGCCATGAAACCGCGTTCCGTCTGCGCGATGCGCTGGGTTTGCGGGAAAACGAGATGCTGATCGCGTTCCAGTCGCGTGTCGGGCGGCAACGCTGGTTGCAACCGTACACCGATCAAACGGTGATCGACCTCGCGCGTGAAGGCGTGAAATCGCTGGACGTACTCTGCCCCGGTTTCGCAGTCGATTGCCTGGAGACGCTGGAGGAAATCGCGCTGCGTTATCGCGCGGCGTTTCTGACGCAGGGCGGCGAACGGTTCTCGTACATTCCCGCATTGAATGCCTCGGCGGCGCACGTCACTGCGCTGACGCAGTTGGCGTTGAGGAATCTGCAAGGCTGGGCTTGATGCGCGAACTCGTATTGAACCTGCCCTTCGGCAAACTCGCCGCGCTGGAATGGGGCGAGCCCGACGCGTCGCCACTGCTGGCACTGCACGGCTGGCTCGACAACGCGGCGAGTTTTTCGGCGATTGCGCCGTTGTTGGCGAAAAATTTCCGCACCATCGCGCTGGATCTGCCCGGCCACGGCCGCAGCGCCCACTTGCCGAATGGCGTCACGCGTTATCACGCGATCGACTACGCGGATCACGTGCTGAATGCGGCCGACACATTGCAACTGGAACGCTTCGATCTGCTCGGCCATTCGCTGGGCGCGGGCGTTGCGAGCCTCGTCGCCGCCGCGGCGCCGGCGCGCGTGCGGAAGCTCGCACTGATCGAAGGTCTGGGTCCGCTGGCGGACGACGGCTCGAACACGTTGCAACGCTGGCGCGATTCGCAAGCGCAACGCAGCGTCACGCGGCGTGCGCCGCGCGTGTTCGCGAGCATCGACGAAGCGCTGGCCGCACGCGTGGCGGTGGGCGACCTGCAACCCAACGAAGCGCGCGCGCTGGTCGAACGCGGTTTGCGGCAGATCGAGAACGGTTACGTCTGGAGCAGCGACCCGCGGCTGCGCCTCCCCACGCCGCTGCGCATCGAGGAAATGCAATTGCGGCGCTTGCTGGCCGGCATCGAAGCACCGACGTTATTGCTGCTGGCCGATCCG
>DATFCO010000003.1:0-2568 GCA_035253005.1 Rhodanobacteraceae bacterium | reverse complement strand
AGCCTCGTGCTCCCCATTCGCGCCTGGACAATGGCTGTAGTTTTCATGCTGGCTTCGATCTAGCGCGAGTAGAACTCAGTCACCTTCTCGACTGAGCGAATCACGCTGTCCACATCGTCGTCACTCATGGACGCAAACATCGGCAAGCTGATCAACCGCTCGAAAGCCCCTTCCGCTACCGAAAACTCGCCGCCTTGGTACCCAAAATGCTGCCGGTAATACGGGTGCAAATGAACCGGAATGTAGTGCACGTTCACGCCGATGTTTTCCGCGCGCAGCGCCCGGAAAATTTCATCTCGCCCCGCCCGCAACCGCTCAAGCCTGAGTCGAATTGGATAAAGATGCCACGCGTGAGCTGCATCCGCGAGCGTGACCGGGCACTCAACCGCCGTGAGCATGCGAAACGCCTGCCCATACTTGCACGCAATTTGCCTGCGCCGCTCCAGGTTCGGTCCGAGCTTTGACAGTTGCTTTAAACCCAGCGCGCACGCGATATCTGTCAGTCGGTAGTTAAACCCCAGCAGCACGATCTCGTAGTACCACAGGCTTTTTGTTTGCCGGTCTCGCGCATCGCTGCTGATTCCATGATTGCGAAATTTTCGCAGCGCATCCGCAAATCGCGGATTGCCTGTCGTCACCATTCCGCCTTCGCCCGTGGTCAGGTGCTTTACCGGGTGAAAGCTGAACACCGTCATATGCGAAATACTGCCAACCCGCCGCCCGCGATATTCCGCACCCAACGCGTGGCACGCGTCTTCAATCACCGTCAGCCCATGGCGATCCGCAAGTTGAAGGAAGTCGTCGAGATCAGCCGGGTGTCCCGCATAGTTAACCGGCAGGATCGCCCTCGTGCGTGAGGTAATGGCCTTTTCGGCCAGTGCAAAGTCGAGGTTCAGCGTATTTTCGCGAACATCCGCGAACACCGGCCTTCCGCCCTGATACAAAATGCAATTTGCAGTCGCCGCGAATGTCATGGGCGAAGTGATCGCCTCATCACCAACCCCGACGCCGGCAGCGAACGCCGCTCCATGCAGCGCCGCCGTCCCACTGCTGAAGCTCACGGCGTACTTCGCGCCTACCCACGCCGCAAATGCTTCCTCAAATTCGTTGACCTTCGGTCCTGTGGTGAGCCAGTCCGAGCGCAATGTCTCGACAACCGCTTGAATATCGTCTTCGTCGATCGATTGCCGTCCGTAAGGAAGAAACGTTGCCCGCACAGGCTTTCCGCCGTGCAGCGCGAGAGCTTCTCTGGTTGGAGCCGCAGTGCTCACAGTCAGGCGTTTGGACGCACTTGTCTCGGTTCCATCGAATCCGGCGGAGCGCTTCCATCAACCAGTTGCCACAGGTCTTCCGCTGCCAGCCACTGCGTATTGGAATCGCTGGCGTAGCGAAATCCTTCCGGGAGCGGCATGGCATTTGGCCAGCTTTCCTTTCGCCACCACGAGTGCGCAGGCTGGATGACGAACATCTCTCCCACAGAAATCGCGTTCCGCGCTTCATCTTCCGAAATCAAGACCTCGTGCAATTTCTCTCCCGGACGGATGCCCACGCAGTCGATCTGGCAGTCGGGCGCGATGGCCTGCGCCATGTCGAGCAGCTTCATGCTCGGAATTTTGGGAATGAAGATTTCTCCGCCATGCATCTGCTCAATGCAGCGGATTACAAACCGCACACCCTGGTCGAGAGTGATCCAGAACCGCGTCATCCTCGGATCGGTAAGCGTGATTCTGCCTCGCGCCCGCTGCTCCATGAAAATCGGCACCACGCTGCCGCGGCTTCCGACCACGTTCCCATATCGCGTGCAACTGAAGCGCGTTTCCCTCGCGCCGGCATAAGCATTCGCCTGCACGAACATTTTTTCGGCGCACAGCTTCGTCGCCCCATAAAGATTGATCGGATTTACCGCTTTGTCCGTGCTAAGCGCAAGAATCCGGCGCACTCCGCAATTGATCGCTGCATCAATTACGTGCTTCCCCCCGTTGATGTTCGTTTGAATGGCCTCGAACGGGTTGTACTCGCAGGCGGGCACCTGTTTCATTGCCGCCGCATGCACCACCACGGTCACACCTGCGAATGCACGCTCCAGCCGCTCCTGGTCGCGCACATCGCCCAGAAAATAGCGGATGTTCGAGTCATCCAGTCCCGAAGTCCGCATCTCATGCTGCTTCTGCTCGTCGCGGCTGAAAACAATGATCTTCTGCGGGCGGTACTCACGCAGCATGATCTCGACGAACTTTTTCCCAAACGATCCCGTTCCGCCGGTGACGAGTACAACCTCGTCCGCCCAGTTCATTCGGCGATCCCCCTCGACCCCGCATGGCGCCTGTCGGCCGCGCCATTGCGCTTTCCTTAGCATTTTTAATTGCACTTCGCTGTGAATCGCGAAATGTTTCGCGGCTTGGAACCAACTCTATTACGTCCAACGGCGGGATTTGTCTGCCATACTGCACCCAGCTAGTTGCGCGCCACAGGAATCTTGTGTCTGCAGGCACACTAAGAGAGCGTGATGGAACAGCTCCCAGCCACCGCCCCTAACTCGCAAAACCTGCGGGAATTTTCTCCCGTAGC
>DATFCO010000002.1:0-6441 GCA_035253005.1 Rhodanobacteraceae bacterium | reverse complement strand
TCGGACATGATGGACGGCCGCATCGGTGCGATCCGCTCCGCGCTCGAAGCGAGCGGTTTGATCCACACACGCATCCTTGCCTACGCCGCGAAATACGCATCCAGCTTCTACGGGCCGTTCCGCGACGCGGTCGGCTCGGCGGCCGCGCTGGGCAAGGGCTCGAAGCACACGTATCAAATGGACATCGCCAATTCCGACGAAGCGCTGCGCGAGGTGCAACTCGATCTCCAGGAAGGCGCCGATGCGGTGATGGTGAAACCGGGATTGCCGTATCTCGACATCGTGCGGCGCGTGAAGGAACGCTTCGGCGCACCGACCTTCGTCTATCAGGTCAGCGGCGAATACGCGATGCTGAAAGCGGCAGCGCAAAACGGCTGGCTGGACGAACGCGCCTGCATGCTGGAAGCCCTGACCTGCATCAAGCGCGCGGGCGCCGATGCGATGCTCACGTATTTCGCAATGGATGCGGCAAGGGCCTTGAAGGCGCAGTAGCCCGGATGAAGGCGCGCAGCGCCGAAATCCGGGATGGCGAGCAGTCCCGGATTTCGCTTCGCTGCATCGGGCTACATCGGACACATCATCCGACGAATTTCCGGTGCGCGTGGATCGACATCAGCACGCCGAATCCGCACAGCAGCGTCACCGCTGAAGTGCCGCCGTAGGAAATCATCGGCAGCGGCACGCCGACCACGGGCAGCAGCCCCGTGATCATGCCGCCGTTGACCATCACGTACACGAAGAAGCTCATGCCGATCGCGCCTGCCAGCAAGCGTGAATAGGTGTCGCGCGCATTGGCGGCGATCCACAGGCACCTTCCGACGATGAACGCGTACAACGCGAGCAGCAGCAGCACGCCGATCAGACCGAATTCCTCCGAATACACTGCGAATATGAAATCGGTGGTGTGTTCGGGCAGGAACTCCAGCCGCGATTGCGTACCGTGGTGCCAGCCTTTGCCGAACACGCCGCCCGAACCGACTGCGATCATCGACTGGATGATGTGCCAGCCGTTGCCGAGCGGATCGTTCTCCGGATGCAGGAAGGTCAGCACGCGCTGTCGCTGGTAATCGTGCAGGAAATGCCAGGCGACCGGCGCCGCACCTGCCAGCGCGCCGAGCATCAGACCTACGCGCCACCACGCGATGCCGGAGAGGAACAGCACGAAGATGCCCGATGCCGCGACCAGCAGCGCGGTGCCGAGATCGGGTTCCTTGGCGATCAGCGCGGACGGGATCGCCACCAGCAAGCCGACGACGAAAATATCCTTCCAGCCCGGCGGCAACTGCCGCGGGTGCAAGTACCACGCGATTATCATCGGCATCGAGAGTTTCAGGAACTCCGACGGCTGGAAGCGCACCACGCGCAGATCCAGCCAGCGGTTGGCGCCGCGGCCTTCGCCCAGCACCACGACCGCAACCAGCAACAAGGTGCTGATCGCGTAAAACCACGGCGTCCAGGTGCGCAACAGCGTGGGCGGAATGCGCGATATCACGATCATCAGGATCGCGCCGAGCAGGAAACGCGCGGCCTGCCCGCCTATCACGCCGGCATCCAAGTCACTGGCGCTGTAGAGCGTGATCAGGCCGACGCACGCCAGGATCAGCAACGCGATCGCCAGCGGCAGATCGATGCGCGGTTTGTGCATCAAGCGTTGACCGAAGCGCAGCGCGCGGGTGCGCAAAGAGGCGATGGTCGCGTTCATTGCGCGGTCTCCGCTTTCGCGTGATCCGGCGAGGTCGCACTCGCCGTCAACGTGGCGGGGCGCTCCGACGCCGGTTGCGTCGCCAGCCAAGCATCCAGGATCTTGCGCGCGATCGGTGCGGCGTCGGTGCCGCCCCAGGCGCCCGCTTCCAGCACCACCGCCACCGCGATGCGCGGCGACTCCGCTGGCGTGAAGCAGATGAACCACGCGCGGTGACGCGCGGCGAGGAACGCCTTGTCCTTGGTGGTGATGTACTCGTCGCCCTTGCGCGAAAAACGTTCCGCGGTGCCGGTCTTGCCGGCGATCACGTAGGGAAAGCCCTTGCCGGTTCCGGTCACATACGCGGTGCCGCGCGGATCGTTGACCACGCCGATCATGCCTTGCCGCACCGCTTCGAAGTCGGCGAGATTCTTGATCGCGCTCGGCGCCGCGGGCGGATCGGCCATCGCCACGACGGGGCCGTCGCGCCCGTCGCGCGTGGCTCGCAACAGGTGCGGCGTGTGCGGCACACCGGCATCGGCCAGCATCGCCACCGCGTGCGCGAGCTGCATCGGCGTCACCACCCAGTAACCTTGCCCGATGCCGGCGATCACCGTTTCGCCCGCGTACCACGGCTGGTTCCAGGTCTTGCGCTTCCATTCCGGCGAAGGCAGCACGCCATCGCTTTCGGAAGGAAGATCCACGCCGGTTTCGGCGCCGAAACCGAATTTGGACAGATAGGCGTCCATCTTGTCGATGCCCATCGCCAGTGCCAGCGAGTAGAAATAGGTGTTGACCGATTGCGTGATAGCTTGGATCAGATTGACGGTGCCAGCGCCGTAGCGCTGGTCATCGCGATAGCCGCGCGAAGAGCCGGGAATGTAGAACGTGCCGGTGGAAAGTACGGTGTCGGTGGGTTTGCGGAAGCCCAGTTCCAGGCCCGCCAGGCCCATGAACGGTTTGACGGTGGAACCTGGTGGATAACCGCCGCGCAGCGCGCGGTTCAGCAGCGGCTTGTCCGGATCGTGCAGCAGCGCCGAATAGTCGGCCTGACTGATGCCGTTGACGAACAGGTTGGGATCGAAGCTCGGCACCGTCACCATCGCCAGCACTTCGCCATTGCGCGGATCGATCGCCACCGCCGCGCCGGGCCGGCCGGCGAAGGCGTCGATCGCCGCTTTCTGGATGCGCGCATCGATGCTGAGATAGAGATTCTGCCCCGGTTTCGGCGCGATGCGTTCCAGCACGCGCTGTGGCCGCTGATCGGCATTGACTTCCACCAGCTCGTAACCGGGCGTACCGTGCAGGCGGTCCTCGTAATATTTTTCGATGCCGGTCTTGCCGATGTGCGTGGTGCCGGCATAACGGTCGGCATCCAGATGCGCGACATCCTTGTCGTCGATGCGCGCGACATAACCAATCACGTGCGCGAACTGGGGCCCGAACGGATAGTTGCGCGTGAGGTAGGGCGCGACATCCACGCCGGGGAATTTCCACGCGTTCACCGCGAAGCGGTCGATCTCGTCCTCGCCCAGGTGGAATTTCAAAGGCACCGATTCGAACGGGCGATGCTGCTTCAGCGATTGCTTGAAGCGCGCGATGTCGTCGCCGGACAATGGCACCACCGTGGACAACCGCGCCAGCATCGCGTCCATGTGCTGGATCTTTTCCGGCACAACGTCCAGCCGGAACGCCGGCACGTTGTCGGCCAGCAGCACGCCGTTGCGGTCGTAGATCAATCCGCGCGGCGGCGGCAGGTGGCGCAGATGCACACTGTTGGCGAGCGACCGCGTCGAGAATTCGTCGTGCCGCATCACCTGCAGAAACCAGAAGCGTCCGCCGAGTACCGCCAATGCCAGCACGATCAGCGCGAAGCCGGTCAGCGCGCGCACGCCGAAGCGCGTCACTTCGCCGTGCGTGTCCTTGAGCGCGCGCGGGGACATGATGGTTTATGTCCCCGATTCCTTAACGCGCAGTCTCGCGCGCAAATCATCCAGCAGCAGGAACACGAACGGCCACATGATCGTGCCGGTGAATGGCGCCAGCCAGAACGTGACCGGCGGACGCGGGTCGCCGGCGAACAATCGCACCAGCAACAGCAGCACGCGATCGTTCAACAGCAATACCAGCACGGCCAGCGCCTGCTGCCACATCGGAAAGAAACGCAGCCGCGAGCGGAAGCGCAGCACGATGAAAGTCAGCGCCGCGAGGCGCAAGGCCTGTTCACCCAGCAGGGCGCCATCCAGAACATCCGCACCGAGTCCGACCAGAAACGCGAGTCCCAGATTGACGCGCTCGGGCAACTCCAGCGCCCAGTAGATCAGCACCAGCGCCGGCCAATACGGCTTCAGCGGCGCCCACGCATCCGGCAGCGGCATCAGCATCAACAACAACGACAGTGCGAGGCTGCCGGCGAAGATCCAGTTCTGCGCGCGCTGGCGGTTCATCGCTGTGTCACCGCGTGGGATGAGGATGAAGCCGACTTCGCTGCGCCCGATCTGCAAGCAGCCATCCGTGGCGCGGCTTCCGATCGGCATCCAGCCTCACCCTCAGCCGCTGGCGCGGCTTCGACCAGCGTTGCAGGCGGCCCGGCCGGCGGCGCCACTGGCGGCGGTCCCACTTGTTCGGGCAAGTCGCGCAAGAGCAACACCTCGCCGCTGCGCGCCAGCGCCGCCGCCGGCTGCGCGCTGGCCTGCGCGAACATGCCGGTCGGATCGGGGCCGATGCTGGTGATCGTGCCTACCGGAAAACCCGCGGGAAAACGCCCGCCCAAACCGGAAGTCGCGATACGATCGCCGACTTTCACATCGGCCGACAACGGAATGTCGGACACGATCAGCTTGTCGGGCGCGCCGCTGCCGCGCGCGAGTCCGCGAAGGCCCGATCGTTCGTCCACCACCGGAATCGAATGATTGGCATCGGTGATCAGCAGCGCCACCGCGCTGTGCGGCAGCACCTCGATTATTTGACCCATCACGCCGTGCGCATCGATCACCACCTGCCCCGCGTGCACGCCTTCCTTCGCGCCGACATCGATGACCACGCGATTGCGCGCGGCGCCGAGGTCCACGTCGATCAGACGCGCGAGCTGCACGTCCATCCCCAGCGTGCGGCGCGTCTCCAGCAGTTGCTTCAAGCGTGAATTCTGTTCCGATACCGCATTCATGCGGTTCAGCCGCGCCTGCGCCAGCAGCAACGCTTCGCGCAGCCGCTCGTTCTCGTCGATCAGTTGCCGGCGCTGGCTGAAGGCGATGCGCGCGCTTTGCGCGGCTTCACTGGGCCACGCCGCCAGCCGATAGATCGGTTCGACCAGCACGGAAGCGGCGTAGCGCGCGCGGTGCAGCCAGTCGTTGCGGTGATCCAGCACCATCAGGACGCAGGCCAGCGCGAGATAGCCGATCAGGCGCAGCGTCCCCGCCGCCGCATCGGCGAAGATCGGGGAGGATTCCTTGTCGGAAAGCGCCATGAGAGCCGGGAAACGGGAGACGTGAAACGAGAGACGTCAGAAGCAAGCGACAGCACGACCTTCATACACCCGGACGACGGGGCTTTCCGTCTCCCGTCTCCCACTTCCGTCTCCCGCAATCCTACTACCCGGCACAGGAATATGCCGGCGCGGAAGGCGCTTGCGCCTGACGCGAGCAAACGCGACGCGGCTCTGCCCCGGACTTGATCCGGGGACGCCCGGCTTGCTCATTCCGAAGCGAAAAAATCGCTGCCGTGCTGGTCGATCAATTCCAGTGCGCGGCCACCGCCGCGGGCCACGCAGGTCAGCGGATCGTCGGCGACCTGCACGTGCAGGCCGGTTTCTTCGGAGATCAGGCGATCCAGATCGCGCAGCAGCGCGCCGCCGCCGGTCAGCACGATGCCGCGTTCGGCCACGTCCGAGCAGAGTTCAGGCGGCGTCTGCTCCAGCGCAGAGCGCACCGCGGCGACGATGCCCGCGAGCGGTTCGTGCAGCGCTTCCAGCACCTCGTTGGAATTGATGGTGAACATTCGCGGCACGCCTTCGGCCAGGTTGCGGCCGGATACTTCCAGCTCGCGCACTTCGGATTGCGCGTAGGCGCAGCCGATTTCCATCTTGATCCGCTCGGCGGTGGATTCGCCGATCAGTGTGCCGTGGTTGCGGCGCACGTAGTTGATGATCGCTTCGTCGAAGCGATCGCCGCCGATGCGTACCGATTGCGAATACACCACGCCGTTGAGCGAGATCACCGCCACTTCCGAAGTGCCGCCACCGATGTCCAGCACCATCGAACCGCGCGCTTCGTGCACCGGAATGCCGGCGCCGATCGCCGCCGCCATGGGTTCTTCGATCAGGAACACGTCGCGCGCGCCGGCACCTTCGGCCGATTCCTTGATCGCACGCCGTTCCACTTGCGTCGAACCGCACGGCACGCACACCAGCACGCGCGGGCTGGGGCGCAGGAAACGCGAGCGGTGCACGGCCTTGATGAAGTACTGCAACATCGCTTCGGTCATGGTGAAGTCGGCGATCACACCGTCCTTCATCGGCCGCACCGTGACGATGTTGCCGGGCGTGCGGCCCAGCATGCGTTTGGCTTCCTGGCCCACCGCAGCGACCGCGCGCGGACCGCCGGGCCCGCGGTCCTGACGGATCGCGACCACCGAAGGTTCGTTGAGGACGATGCCCTCGCCGCGCACGTAGATCAGCGTGTTCGCGGTGCCGAGATCGATCGAGATGTCATTGGAAAAGATGCCGCGAAACAGTTTGAACATGCGCGAGCCGGAATGGGCGG
>DATFCO010000001.1:0-8310 GCA_035253005.1 Rhodanobacteraceae bacterium | reverse complement strand
AAGGCAAGGTACGCATCGGCACCGCGGTATACGACGGCGTGTTGCTGCTGATCGGCGAAGCTCCGAGCGAAGACTTGAAACAGCGCGCGGAAGCCGACGTGACCGGTTTCGAAGGCGTGCGCCGCGTCGACAACGAGATCGACGTGATGCCGATCCCGCCGTTTTCGCAGCGCGCGGGCGACGCGGCATTGACCGCGCGCGTGAAAGCCTCGCTGCTGAACATCACCAGCCTGCCCGGTTTCGATCCCGGCCGCGTCAATGTCAGCACCGCGCACGGCAATGTCTACCTGATGGGCCTGGTCAGCCACCGCGAAGCCGACGCCGTGACCGACATCGTGCGGCATGTCGCAGGCGTGCAGAAAGTGGTGAGGGTGTTCGAGTACACGGATTGAAAGACTCGGGACTCGGGACTCGGGACTCGGGACTCGGAGAGCATAAACAACTTCGTCATTCCGGGGCCGTTCGCAGCTTCATCGCGAACGGACCCCGGAATCCATCTTGATCTTGCCCTTTGCCCATCAAAAGCAAAATGGATTCCGGCTTGCGCCGGAATGACGAAATTCGCAGTTCTCCGCGCGTACTCCTAAGCTGTACAAATGCCGATTCCTGATTCACTCGTTCCCACGCTGCATTCGATTTTTTCGGTCGATGCGAGTGCTTTCGATGAAGCCACGCGCGCGGCTTACGCGTACGACAATTCGCGACGCATTGCCCTGCCCGATGCGGTGGTGTTCCCGACCACCCACGAACAGGTCGTCGCGGTGGTACAAGCCTGTCGCGAAGCGCGAGCACCGCTGATCGCGCGCGGCCGCGGCACCAACACCACCGGCGCAACGGTACCCGACAGCGGCGGCGTGGTCGCGAGTTTCGAGCGCATGAATCGCATTCTCGCGATCGAACCGGGCGACCGCATCGCGATCGTCGAGCCCGGCGCGTTGAACGCCGATCTGCAACGCGCGCTGGCCGAACACGGTTTGTTCTGGCCGCCCGATCCGACCTCCGCGCCGTATTGCACGATCGGCGGCAATCTCGCCTGCAACGCCGGTGGTCCACGCGCGGTGAAGTACGGCGCGACGCGTGACAACGTGCTGGGCCTGCGCGCGGTCGGGGGCAACGGACAATCGTTCCGCTGCGGCACGCGCACCACCAAGGGTTCGGTCGGCTACGACTTGACGCGCTACCTGATCGGCTCGGAAGGCACGCTGGCGCTGATCACCGAAGCGACCTTGAAACTGACGCCGAAACCGTCTGCGATCCGCACGTTGCGTGCCGACTACATCGATGTCGCCGCGGCAGCGGAAGCGGTCGCGCGGATCATGGCGCAGCCGGTGACGCCTTGTGCATTGGAATTCATGGACGATTCGGCACTGAAGCTGGCGCGCGAACACGGCGGCGACATTCCCGCGGACATCGGTGCGCTGCTGCTGATCGAAGTGGACGGCGAAGAAAGCGCGCTTGGAGCTTCGGTCGATGCCGTGTCGCACGCGGCGCGCGTGAGAGGCCTGGTCCAGTTGCGCGCAGCGGCGAACGACGCCGAAAGCGCCGCACTGTGGAACGCGCGCAAGGCGCTGTCTCCGGCGCTGCGCACGATCTCGCCGCACAAGATCAACGAAGACGTGGTGGTGCCGGTGTCGCGGGTGCCGCAGTTGATCGAAAGATTGCGTGCACTCGCAAATCAATATGCGTTGCCGATCGTCAGCTTCGGCCACGCCGGCAACGGCAACATCCATGTGAATCTTCTGCCGCGCAACGATGCCGAACGAGAACGCGCGCACGCGTGCCTCGCCGAAGTGTTCAAGGCGGTGATCGAACTGGATGGCACGTTGTCGGGCGAACACGGCATCGGCACCGCCAAGCGCGACTTCATGGCGCAGGCGATCGACGCGCACGCGTTGGAACTGATGCGCGGCATCAAGCGCGTGTTCGATCCGGATGGAATTCTCAATCCGGGGAAGTTGCTGCCGGATGCGTGAATCGTCTGCTTCGTTCGGCCGCCTGCTGACGGAAATCCGCTCCTGCGATCTCTGCTCGGCATATCTGCCGCACGGCGCGCGACCGGTCTTGCAGGCGCATCCTGAGGCGCGGCTGCTGATCGCCAGCCAAGCGCCGGGCCGGCGCGTGCATGAAAGCGGCGTTCCGTTCGACGACAAGAGCGGCGAGAAACTACGCGCGTGGCTCGGCATTGACGAAGCCACTTTCCACGACGAACATCGCGTGGCGATCGTGCCGATGGCGTTCTGCTATCCCGGCAAGGGCGCGTCGGGCGACCTGGCGCCACGCCACGAATGCGCGCCGCGCTGGCATCCGTTGCTGATGCCGCGCCTGCACAAGATCGAACTGACCCTGGCGATCGGCGGTTACGCAATCGATGCGCTGCTGGGCAAGCGCAAGCGTGCCACGCTCACCGAAACCGTGCGCGCGTGGCGGGAGTACCTGGACACGGGTGTGATGCCGCTTCCTCATCCCAGCCCGCGCAATACCGCATGGTTCGTGTACAACCCGTGGTTCGAAAGAGAAGCGGTGCCGGCGTTGCGAAAGCGTGTAAAGAAGATCCTGACGCGCGCTCAGCGCACGTAACGCAAGATCGCCGCCGCGATCTGCATCACGATCAACGCATAGATTCCGGCCAGCACGTCATCCAGCATCACGCCGAAACCGCCGTGCACACGGCGATCCGCGACACGGATCGGCCAGGGTTTCCAGATATCGAACAATCGGAACAGCGCGAATCCCGCGACCATCCACGGCCAGCCCCGCGGTGCCGCTAACAGCGCGATCCACTGTCCGACGAATTCGTCCCACACCAGCGCGCGGTGATCGTCCACTCCGAGACGCCTGCCCGCGAGATCGCACGCCCATACACCGATCACGAAGGCAACGATCAAGACCAGCACATACCACGCGATCGGCAAGCCGCGTAGCACGAACCACCATGGAATCAGTGCAATCAGCGAACCTGCCGTGCCGGGTGCGATGGGCGACAGGCCGGAGCCGAATCCGCTGGCGATCCAGCCGGCCGGATGCGTCAGCAGCGCGCGCAATTGTTCGCGCGTGAGCGTTTTCTTCGTCGCGATGGTCGCGGTCACGGTGCGAAATGCTGCCAGCCGCGGCGCGGCGTTTCCACGGCGGCCCCGTTCTCATCGAGCACTCGCACGCCCGGTTCTGCGACGATACGGCCGATGCGCGCGACACCGCAGTCGAGTTGCGAGAACGCTTCGGCGACACGTTGCGCGTTCTCTTCGCTTGCGGTGAAGCACAGCTCGTAGTCATCACCGCCCGCCAGCGCAAAATCGCGGCACAGCTCCGGCGCGAATGCCTGATGCAGCGATTGCGAAATCGGCAACGCATTCGCTTCGATCTCTGCGCCGACGTTGCTCGCCCGGCAAATGTGACCGAGATCGGCGAGCAATCCGTCCGAAACGTCGATGCATGCGTTTGCGATGCCACGCAACGCGAGGCCGGCAGCGATGCGCGGCTCAGGACTATGCAGCCGCGGGAGCAAATTGAGGACCGAATTCACCCGGTCCCCGGTCCCCGGTCCCCGGTCCCGCAGCATTTCCAGCGCACCCGCCGCATCACCCAACGTTCCGGTCACAAACACCGCATCCCCCACGCGCGCGCCGGAACGCAACAATGCCTGCCCTTCCGGAACGAAACCGAATGCGCTGACGGTGATGCTCAACGGCCCTTGCGTGGTGTCGCCGCCGATCAGCGCGACATCATGCCTGCGCGCCAACTCCGCGAAGCCATCCGCGAATCGCTCGACGAATCGTTCGTCGGCTTCGGGCAAGGTCAACGCGAGCATCGTCCACGCAGGCTGTGCACCCATCGCGGCCAGATCGGAAAGATTCACCGCCAGCGACTTCCAGCCGATATCTTCGGGAACAGTGTCGTGTGGAAAGTGGACGCCCGCGACCAGCGTATCGGTGCACGCGACGAGTTGCCGATCCGGCGGCGGTTGCAACAGCGCCGCGTCGTCGTCGATGCCGAGCACCACATCGCCGCGCGAGCGGGCGATTCGCTGGCGAATGATTTCGATCAGATCGAATTCCATTGGGGGATTGGGGATGGGTCGCGGGGGCGATCCGATGCACCTTGGGACGTGCGCTATGGCCGCGATCAGATCACATTCGCAGCGCCCAAACTACCCGTCCCCCATCCCCTGCTTCTCCACGCCGCGCCATTCGCGCGCCAGTTTGTCCAGCACGCCATTGACGTAAGTGTGCCCGTGCTCGGAACCGAAGCGCTTCACCAATTCGATCGCTTCGTTCAACACCACGCGATACGGCACGTCCAGGCGATACTTCAACTCATACGCGCCGAGACGCAACGTCGCGCGCTCGATCGGATCGACCTGCTCGATACCGCGGTCGAGGAACGGCGCCAGCCCCGCATCCAGCTCCGCGCGATGCGCATCCACCCCGCGCACCAGGTCCTCGAAGTATTCCAGATCGGCGACCTGCATATCCTGCTCGTGCCGGAACTGTTCGATCACCGCGCGTGCACTGGAGCCGCTCATCTGCCATGCATACAGCGCCTGCAAGGCGCGGCGGCGTGCGCGCGAACGCGCGGCGGGGTCGATGCCTTGTGGATTTGCGTGCGTGCTCACGCGGAGCATTCTCTCATCAGCACCGCCATTTCCACCGCCGCATGCGCCACTTCTTCGCCCTTGTTGCCATGCACGCCGCCCGCACGGGCCTGCGCATGCTCTTCGCGCTCGACCGCCAGCACGCCGTTCAAGACCGGCACGCCGTGCTCCAGCGCTACGCGCATCAAACCGCGGGCGCATTCGTCGGCGACGTGTTCGTAGTGCCGTGTTTCGCCGCGCACCACGCAGCCCAACGCGACGATTGCGGCATATTTCTTTTGCGATGCGAGATGCGCCGCCAGCATCGGCAATTCCCACGCACCCGGCACGCGCAGGACCGTGAGCGCGCCTTCATCGACGCCGCAATCGGCAAATCCGCGACGCGCACCTTCCACCAACGCGTCCACGATTTCCGAATTCCAGCGGCTGGCGATGATCGCGTAGCTCGCGCCGGGTGGCGAACGCAAGGAGGTGTCAGGAGCGCTAGAGCGGAACATTGCTCCCGTCTCCCGTCTCCCGTCTCCCGCTTCCCGCTTCATCCACGTATTCCACCACTTCTAACCCGAAGCCCGACAATCCGACCAGCTTGCGTGGCGTGCCCAGCACGCGCAACCGCCGCGCGCCGAGATCGGCCAGGATCTGCGCGCCCAGACCCAGTTGCCGCCATTCGCTTTGCGCATCGTCGCGGGATTTCGACGCGGATTCCGCATCACCGCGATTCGCCAGCCGCCGCAAAACATCGGCCGAGTCGTCCTCGACGCAAAGGATCACGGCGACGCCGCGATCCTCGTCCGCAATTCGCTGCAATGCGGAGGACAAACTCAGGCCGCAATCCTCGCGCCGCAAGTGCAGCACGTCGGACAAAGTGTCGCGCACGTGCACACGCGCCAGCACGGGCGCGCCGTCGTCCACCCGCCCACGCACCAGCGCGAAGTGCAGTTCGTTGCGAAGCGAATCGCGCCAGGCCACCAGCCGGAACGGACCGAATTCGGTCTGCACGTCCGATTCGTGCACGCGCGCGATGGTTTTTTCGGTGCGCAGGCGATGTCTGATCAGGTCGGCGATGCTGCCGAGTTTCAACCCGTGCTTGCGCGCGAACGTTTCCAGTTCAGGGCGCCGCGCCATCGAGCCGTCTTCGTGCAGGATTTCCACCAGCACGCCGGCCGGTTCGCAACCGGCCAGCATCGCGAGATCGACGGCCGCCTCGGTGTGACCAGCGCGAGACAGCACGCCGCCGGGCTGCGCCAACAATGGAAAGATGTGGCCGGGCTGGATCAGATCGGAAGGTTTTGCATCGGGCGCGACGGCCACTTGAATTGTGCGCGCGCGATCGTGCGCCGAAATGCCGGTGGTGACGCCGCTCGCCGCCTCGATCGACACGGTGAAATTGGTATGGTGCGTGGAAGCGTTGTCCTGCACCATTGGCCGCAGACCCAACCGGCGGCAGCGCTTTTCGTCCAGCGCAAGGCAGATCAGCCCGCGCCCCTCGCGCGCCATGAAGTTGATGTCCTCCGCGCGCACCTTGTCGGCGGCCATGATCAGGTCGCCCTCGTTCTCGCGATCCTCGTCGTCCAGGATCACCACCATGCGGCCAGCGCGCAGCTCGTCGAGGAGTTCGGGGATGGTTGCGAAACTCATTCGCCCCCTCCCGCGCGCGCAGAGCGCGCGCCTCCCTCCCCCGCATGCGGGGGAGGGTTAGGGTGGGGGTCGAACATGCGCAGACGCTCCAAATAGCGCGCCATCATATCCACTTCCAGGTTCAGCGCATCACCGCGCTTGCGCTGCGCGAAGGTGGTGACCTCGACCGTGTGCGGAATCAGGTTGACGGAGAATCGCGCGCCGTCGACTTCGTTGACCGTCAGGCTGACGCCGTCCAGGCACACCGAACCCTTGGCGGCGATGTAGCGCGCTAGTTCCTGCGGCGCTTCGAGCCACCAGCATTGCGAACGCGCATCCGGTTCGATCGAAACGATGCGCGCGATGCCGTCCACATGGCCGGAAACCAAATGTCCGCCGAGGCGATCCGAAAGACGCAGCGCCTTTTCGAGATTGACCGCTTCGCCTTCGCGCAGTGTGCCGAGAGTGGTCAGGGAAAGCGTTTCGTTCGAAGCATCGAAAGTGAGCGTGGTGTTTTCGTGTTCGATCACGGTGAGGCAGCATCCAGACACCGCGATGCTGTCGCCGATCGCGACATCGGAGAGATCCAACGACGGCGCATCGACGGACAGCCGCAAGTCGCCGCCGCGCGGTTCGCTGCCCATGAATGTGCCGGTGCATTGGATGATGCCGGTGAACATCAGGCGATTTCCTGTGGCGTTCGCAACAACATTCGCATATCACCGCCGACTCGACGTTGGTCGATCACACGCAAGGCGCGCCGTTGCATCATGTTTTCCAGCGGTGGTACCGACAACAGTGGACGCGCACTGTCTCCCAACAGCACCGGTGCGACATAGAGCAGCAGTTCGTCCACCAGCCCCGCCTCGAACAGCGCACCACACAGGCGCGGCCCCGCTTCCACCTGCAATTCGTTGATTTGTTTTTGCGCGAGCAACCGCATCACCGCATGCAAGTCGAGCTTGCCATTCGAATCGAGTTCGATTGCGGCGAGTTCCGTTTGTGCGTAGCGATCGTCCGATGGTTGCGCACCCGGCGCGTGCAACACCAGCGTCGGCGCGCTGCCGTCGAAGAGATGGGCGTTGGACTGCAATGCATCCAGTTTCGGATCGAGCACAACCCGCAGTGGCGAAACAAAGCTCGCGCCAAAATGTTTCTCCCTCTCCCCATCGGGGAGAGGGTTGGGGTGAGGGGGGACTTTTGGTGAGAGTTTCGCTGCCCCCTCACCCTGTCCTCTCCCCAAAGGGGAGAGGGGTTTAAAAGCAGGCAGCCGCACCGTCAAGCGTGGATTATCTGTTCGCGCAGTTCCGGCGCCGGTGAGAATCGCCGAACTGCGCGCGCGCCAGCGTTGCACGTCCGCGCGCGCCACTTCGCCGGTGATCCATTTCGATTCGCCGTTGGCCAGCGCGGTGCGGCCGTCCAGGCTCATCGCCAGTTTCACACGCACCCACGGCCGGCCGCGCTCCATGCGCGAGAGAAAGCCGCGGTTCAATTCGCGCGCGGCTTCGCACATTAATCCGCTTTGCACTTCGATTCCCGCTTCGCGCAGAAGTCGCAAACCACTGCCCGCGGTTTTCGGATTGGGGTCTTCGCAGGCGGCGACCACGCGCGCGATGCCGTCTTCGACCAGCGCATCCGCGCAGGGCGGCGTGCGGCCGTAATGCGCGCAGGGCTCGAGTGTGACGTAAGCCGTCGCACCGCGCCCGCGCTCACCCGCCGCGCGAAGTGCGAACACTTCCGCGTGTGGTTCGCCCGCGCGTTGGTGCCAGCCTTCGCCAACGATTTCGCCGCCGCGCGCGATCACGCAGCCGACGCGCGGGTTGGGTTGCGTGGTGTAGAGGCCCCGTTGGGCGAGGCGCAAAGCACGCGCCATGAATGCATGATCGATGGCTGAAAAGTCGCTCATCACCGCGCTTGTTGATGCAACACGGCTCCCCCCTCACCCGCCAAGCGCTGCGCGCTTGTCTCCCTCTCCCCACAGGGGAGAGGGTTGGGGTGAGGGGGTTCGGTGCAAGACAAGTTTTCGCTCGCTGTGTTGCTGATAGTCAGCGCTTCTTGTTCTTGTCGATACGCACGATCTCGGCGCCGCCGAGCAGCGGCAACTG